>NZ_QRVX01000010.1:0-70504 GCF_003458885.1 Coprococcus sp. AF21-14LB
TAAGTTACCAGGATTTCTATCTGTATTAAATATAACATGGTCAAATAAAAGAATCTTTACAAAATCCTCTTTGTTTTTCATCTTATTAATAATAGTAGGAAGTAGTTTTGTAACCTTTGGCATATATTCTGAAAAAAAAGCTTTTCCATAGTTATGTGATGTTGCAAGTTCTTTGTCTTGTATTTCTGACGAACTATCTAAAATACAAACACCGGATCTTGGCATTGGAATATCCAGTAGAATAGCTAAACGATAACACAAATACTCATTAAAGAGCACTAGATTACCTTCCGGTCCATTATATAATTTTGCAACAACCTGTGTCCCGTCTTCCAAAATTGCAAATTTGGGGTCTGTCGAACCAAGGTTCATATTGTAACACAATTGACTAATTTTTGGCTCGTTAATGAATATCACCTCCAATAACTATATATATTTATTTTATCAGAAACTATCTAAATTTACGAGCAAATTTTCACTTTAAATATACTTTATATCATCAGAAATAAAGGCTTCACTTGTTTGAACTGGGAAAGGGCAAGTGGACACCCTATTTTCAAAAAAGTTGAAAAAATTTTTTGCGCCAAAAAGCCGCCTGCTACGATTAAGGCACAAACAACGATAGAAAACTCCATTTCTATGTGGTATAATCTTATCCATCAGAATGACAAAATTGAATTTATGCGGTTGTCAGAGGTTTTTGGAACTTTCCTATAAAGGAAGCAAAAGGATCGGTAAATACAACACTCACTTACCAATCCCACATATTGTAATAAAAACATTTTACATTAATACACGTATTCTCTATAATCTGCTCCCTCTGTTTTTCAAAGAGAAGTATTATTTTATATTTACCTTACAGAAACAAAAATACGAATCTCTCACAGAATATTAGGTATTAAAAACACTAATTTCTATGAGAGATTCGTATTTTATTGAATAAAATTAATTACATTTCTTTTTTCTGTAAAAATAGGTGGTAGAAACACTTCCCATGGATACAAATAATAAACCAAACCACAATACCAAATTTGCAGAATCTCCGGTTTGTGGGCTTCCGATTTCTTGATTCGGCTCTTTGCTCTCCGATTTTTCTGGTTCAGTCGTATTTCCCGGTTTTTGTGGTGCAGGTGTTATATTTTTTTCAATTTTTATCTGTGTCTCCACATATCCTTTCTCTCCATAAATGGTGAGCATATGGTTTCCTTCTTTTAATTCTTCCAAAACATTTGGTTGCAGAACCACTGTTCCATCATTCACCACATAGTCTGTTCCTTCTACTAAAGGTTTCCCATTCAGAGTAACATCCGTAACTTTACCAATTTCTTCCGGTGTCTGGACAGAAAGTCCATTGTCATCTCCCTTGTTCCAACTGCTACCACTTCCGCCTCCAACTTCATGTTCTTGATAGTTTGGATCTTTCCATTCACATACTGTACATACTCCATGAACGTATTTGTGACCTGTTGCAGGGATTGCCATGCTGTCTTTGATTGCATCACAGTTTTTACAATGGATGGATTTGCTTCCTTCTTCTGTACAAGTTGCCTCTTTGTCTATCGTGTACTCTTCTTCCCAATTATGTCCAAGAGCTCCAATGTCTGTCACATCTTTTGTATCTGTATATACATTTCCTTCAAAGGTAAGTTTTGCCGTATAGGTAGTTGTACCTTCTTGGATACATGTTGCAGGCTCTTTTACTGTACTTGTTACATCTGCAGTTTTTGTCTCCACGTGACTATTGTCATTTTGACAGATAAACGTTCCTGTCGCAGTCTTTCCGTCTTCGCTCCAATTCCACCTTGGTTCTTCATATGCATGACCTGTTGCAGGGATGTTTGTACTGTCTTTGACTGCATCACAGTTTTTACAATGAATAGACTTACTTCCTTCTTCTGTACAAGTTGCTTCTTGATCTACTGTAAAATCTTCCTCCCAATCATGACCATTGGCATCTAAGTCCTTTGTTTCTGTAACGGAACATCTTTTACATGTTCTTTTTTCAGAACCCTTGTTTTCACAATCCGGCGAGGTTACCGTCTCCCATTCTCCCCAATCATGTCCAAGGGCAGACCCTTCATCTGCTACTGTCTTCGTTTGTGTACAGCCCTCATGATCACATTCTGCTGTTTTTGTACCGTCTGTAAGACATCCTGCATTGGAATCTGACGTATAGGTTGTAAAGCTATGCTCCTGTGCTTCTTTTACAACTGCACCACATACTGTACAGGTAACCGGTGTTGTACAATCACTATCATCCGCATTCGGTGTGTGTTCCGCATTGACTGTAACTGCAAGAACCGTCTCATTTCCCGCTTGATCCACTACTGTAATCTGATGTTTTCCGGCAGTAAGTGTATAAACATTTTTTTCATTTGGAGTCAATTCCTTTTCATTTGCTTTCACAACATCTAGATTTGTTTCTTCTACTGTAAATGTAATTTCTATACAATATACTTTGTCTTTCTCAAGACCATGTACTTCCGGTTTTGTCTTATCTAACTGATAGTTCTCTGTTATTCTGGTGGAAATAGCCCCTGTTTGCTCATTTTTCACATAGAATTCAATGCTGTTCGCACCTTCTTCACTGCCAGCCAATTCCTTACTCCAGTTTGTACTTCTTGAACCGTCCGCTTTATTACCAAGAGCAAGAAGATATCCTTCTTTTGCCTGTATCTTGAAGTCTTCCTTCACCCATCCATTGGCATTTGGCTGGGATGTTGTATATTCCACATCTTTCGTCGGAATCCATGCATTTGTAATGTTTGCAGTCACTCCTGTTGGCTGAATGAGTGTATAGTTATTCAGCACATCTTCTTCCGCATCTAACGTAAATTCCGTGAAATGGATTGCGATATTCTTTCCAGCATCTACACTGGCAAATGTAGGGGTTCCATTGATTAAAGTAATCTGATCACCTTCTGCAACTCCTACCAATGTTACAGTCTCGATTTCAGCAGTATTTAATCCATCATACTGTTTGTCTTTTACTTTAACCTCTACAGATAATTCTGCTTTTGTGATTTCAAAGTCATGCTTAACAGAAGAACCATTGTAATATGCATCCTCTGGAATCGATACGTTCAACTGATACTTACCAACTTTTGAAGGCGCTTTATCAAGAACTGTTCCATCTTCTGAATTCCAGTTCAAGGTAACTTCCGGTGCATTTTCTGTTTTATGGATATCTTTCTCCACATCTACTGTTACTGATTTTCCATTATACACTCTGCTCAGATTAAATGCTGTATCTTTAAAGGATACTGTCGTATCTTTCTTATGAAGCATGATTGAAATATCTTTTGCAGTATTGTTTAAGTTTTCGCTGCCGTTATATTTTACTGTGATTGTCAGCGCCTGGTCAGAAGGTTTCAATACCTTTCTTACGTTCTCATCTTTTGTATCAATTGTAAATTTCGCTTGGTTGTTTTTATCCAATTTTACTGAAGATGAAATTGCCGTACCACCGATATATGCAGTTACTGTGTTATCTTTCGCAAATAACCGTTCAAAGAAGAACTGTTTCTTTGCTAAATTTACCGATACATCCAATGTGATTTGATCTTCATACACATAGGTAGTCTTATCAGACGTAATTGTGATATCACTATCTGAGGAAGTAATTTTAAATTCTTTTGTTTCTTCACCTGCGGAATAATGATTCGTTGCTGGTGATGTGAGAATCACCTGATAAGCCCCTACATTCACAATCGGCGTCTGAATATCTTCATATTTATCGCCAATAAGTTGCTGATAGGTAACCTGAACTTCACTTTCCTTATGATTGATATCATAAGCCAATTCTGAAATCTCTTTACCATCATAGGTTTTGGACAAATCATTGATATTCGTAATTTCTGTAGCTTTCTTACAAATAGGTACTGTAATATCTTTACTTGAAACATCTAAGTTATGATTACCTTCATACTTAATTGTGAATGTGAAAGCCTTATCTAATTCACCCAATTTATCTGTCTTTGTTGTATCAAATGTAATAACTGCTTTCTTATCTTCGAGCTTTACATCATTAGATAATTTCTGCTCACCTAAGTATAAGGCAACTGTATCTTGCTGTAATAATTTTGTACTAAGATTGGACTCAGATTTCAAATCCACATCAATCTTGAATGTCAAAGTATCACCATATATATATTCCGATTTATCTAATGTCACTTGGATGTCTGAATCACTTTTTGTAATAACAAATTCTTTTTCAATACTTGCTTCATTGTAGTTCGTATCTTCTTCCACACTGGCAACGACTTTATATGTACCTACATTCACCGGTGCACTATCAAGTGGTTTCCAATCCGTTCCGTCGTAACTATACCATGTAAATACTACATCTTTACTACTTCCTGTTTTGTTACATTTGGTTCAGAGATTGCATGCTTATCATAAGTCTTATCAATGTTGTCTTTCTCAAATGTAAGTGTTGTATTAGCTTTTGTGATTTCAAATGGTACAGGATTTGATTCCAATCCCGTATAATCATTTGTTTCTTCTACTGTTGCTTTTACATAATGTGTTCCGACATTTGTAGGTACACCACTTGCATAAACACCATTTTCTTCACTGCTGTATGTATATGTAACTGTTCCAAACTTCGCTTTTGCACTTGGATGATTTGCATTTTCTCCATATTTCCAACCTTGAATAGTTAGTTCTTCTGTCCAACTATTTACTTGTTTAGCAGTTCCATCTTCTCCAATTCTAATAGTAAATTCATACGTTTTACCATCAAAATCTTCATGTGTCAGTTTATGTTCTCCCACCGGTAAATACACCCAAATCTTATCTGTTCCCAGTTGAGCAGGGAATGCGTAATCTTTTCCATCTACTTTTAGAGATTTCACATTACTATTTTCTAATGTTATGTTTGCTTTATAAACTGTATCGCCAGCAGAATTTTTAATTTCCGTATCATTAACTTTTCCTTGAACAAAACCACCATCAATCACAATTTCTCCAATAAGTTCATTTCTGATATTTCCGCCTTTGATAATTACACTACTATTTGAAACATTGCTTCCAATTTTACTTCCTGTAATCGTACCTCCATTGATGGTAATTTCACTAGGCTGTGTCGTAGAATAACTGCCAATTCCAATACCATTATCACTGGAAACGTCAATAATTCCACCGTTAATATAAATATTTTTAGTATATGCGGAGTTATATCCCGGTGAACCAATTCCCGGACCATTACGACCATGAAGTTTCAATTCTCCTTCCGGTTCCTCACTATCAATCACCAAACATCCACTATCTGTCACATTCATAAATTGAATAGCTGCTGCATCACCCGAATGTACACCCAACACATTTGTACCTCTTATCATAATCGTCAAATCAGCGCTACCCGCAACGTCAATACACGGAACATCATTTAAATTAATAGTTATATTATCTAACGTAAGCATCCCTTTAAAGTTTTCCGGTATTACAATTCGGTCACTTGTTTCAGTTATTCCTTCCGGATGTTTTACAACATATTTACCATTTGTATTGAAAGTTAAAATACCATTTCTATATGTATAATCTGTACCTTTTACCCCACCTTCCACAACAAAATGTTCTTTTCTTGCCGCCGGAAGTGTAACATTCACATTACTTGTTGGTGTACCAGAGATAGTAAACCCACCATCTGTTTCACTCACTTTCAATCCGTTCAACCGACTTTGAAGATTGCTGATATAAGCCTCTGGAAGATAATATCCG
Organism: Coprococcus sp. AF21-14LB; assembly: GCF_003458885.1. Lineage (NCBI taxonomy): Bacteria > Bacillati > Bacillota > Clostridia > Lachnospirales > Lachnospiraceae > Coprococcus > Coprococcus sp. AF21-14LB. Next base: position 5,722 of record NZ_QRVX01000010.1, read on the forward strand.
TCAACAACTTCTACGGTAATATCTGTAATTGCTGTATTGGGAGCAACTTCCTGCTTTGCATTATTTGAAGCGATACTTAGTCCTGTACCTGCAGTAATATTTACAATAGTTTCTTTTTCTTCTGTCGCCAATGTTGCGTATGTCATTCTGTTTGTTGTATTCGTTGTTTCCAACCATACTTTACAATTAACAAAAGTATCTAGCCCCATATCACTTGCAGAAACTTCTTTTTCATTTGTAATATGTTTTGCCTTTGCTCCATCACTATTTTGCACTATTAAATATGTACCATTTGGAACACCTGTTAATATAACTTTTCTCTTATCATAAGACACTAATACAGAGCCTAAATCTTTTCCACTATATCTCAATGTAAATGCGCCATTCGTTGTTAATGCTCCATCAGAGGATGCTGCTGACGCAGCAGATGCAAAGAGGACAGATGACAGATTGAGTTCAAAGGCAGGTACCAATGCGATTTGACTGTTAACAAATTGATAGTATACAATTATTTTATTATACATTGTTGGTTTTGTCTGTGCAATTCTCGCATATCTATGAGGATCACTTAAGTGCGGTGCACGGAGCCATAAATCACCTTTTCCCCAATAATTATTATCAATCCGAAGACCGTTATTCAAATCTTTGGAACTATTCTCCCCAACCGTAATATACTCATCCCATACGCTTTTATCCTCATAACCATAGGCAAGATATAATTTATTGGTTGTAGAATATACACTACTATTTTTTAAATCATCGGTATAAATAGTTGTTTCATTCATCAAGTTTTGTTCTGCACTTGTAAAATAAGAAATCTCCAAATCTTTTAATGTATTTCTTAATGGACTTGCTCCATAGTGGTTTGGACCAACTTCTATTGGCGATTCATTTAAATAAGTACAATCCTTCCACAAATCTTGATTTGTTTTATCATTTTCCCAAGTAGATTCAAACATTTGATTTATCGCAAGTGGACTTGCCGCAAATAAAGCCAGATTTCCATCTTGACTTCCAGCAATCCACCACTGCTGATCATTATTACCGAAATAGACCTTTGCAGGATTTTTTTCTCCATCATTGTCATTTGTGTTAAAAGTCTTTAGTTCATCAACAGTCGCAAACTTGGTACTGTCCGGTAATTCCGCCGCATGGACTTCTTTGACAAATTGCGGCACCGCTGTTACAACCATCACAGCCGAAAGTAGTGCTGCCATCCCCTTCTCAAAAAAAACGTCTCATATCCTCTTCTCCTTTTCTCTATATGCTATCTTCCCTATATATACGGAATGAATTTTTCATTACATTTCATTATAGCAAATTTTCCTCTACCCTCCCCCCTGCATTTCACACCCGAATACATACACTTTACGAATTAAATTCTCTTTTCCTCTCATTTCTGATATAATAATACATATTTTTACAAAGGAGTTTTCATTATGAAACTTAACATTGCAATCTGCGATGATGATAGAGATGATTGTCAAAAGCTGCACGATTTTCTTCAGACATACGCTCTCCATCATGATCTTCTGTTCCAGCTTACAGACTTTTCCAATGGCGAAGACTTTTTATCGACTCACACTCAACAGCCTTTTGACATTGTATTTATGGATATTTATCTAACGGGAATGAATGGAACAGACGTAATTGCCTCCTGCAATTCCAAATCTCTGCAAACAGTTTTTACGACTACAAGCCGGGAGTTTGCCATTGAAGCTTTCAACCTAAATGCTTCGCATTATCTCTTAAAACCAATCACTTACGAAGCCATTGACGAGGCGATGAAACGTTGTCTTGCCACAAAGGATGTACAGCATTTCCGGTGTCTGGAGATTAAGACAAACCAAGGGCTCATATCTCTTCCGGTTCATCAAATCATCTACATTGAAGTCTTCAATAAACTTTGTTCGATACACACAGAGAAAAATACATTCCACACCTATTCTTCTTTGGATTCCCTGTTTGAGCTTTTAGACAGCCACACATTTATGCGGGCTCAGAGAAGTTATATTGTAAATATGAATGATATTGAATCGTTCTACTTTGACCATATTGTGTTATCAAATGGCAAAGAGATTATGCTTTCAAGAAATACAAGATCGGAATTGAAAAAACAGTATCAGCAATTTCTATTCCGTCTGGCAAGGAGGAAACCCCATTGATATTCTTACGACTTTGTTTCGGTTATCTTTTGCAAACTGTTCCATTTGCACTTTTGTGCTTTTTGCCGTTTGTGAATCATTTTCGTTTTTCCAAAAGAAAAACTATTGTTTTGACTTCCTGTATCGTTCTGGGATGTTCTCTCGTGTTTTCTATATTCGGAACGTTTCTCGCCACCATTCTGCCGGGAAACCATTCCCTATTTCGGGCTGTCAATCTAGTTTTTATGTTTTGCCTCCTGCCATGCCTTTTTTGGTATATTTATGCGATTAAAACCATCTGGCAGAAAAAACTGTTTATTTTTTCCTTCACCCTCACCTATGCCCTGATCATTACTTCCATTGGAAACATGATCAGCACATGCATTTATTACGATGCCCCAACAGACGGACTTCCTTACAAAGGATATACAACGATCATCCTGCTTTTCGTTTCCGCACTTTTTCTTCCTGTCTGGAACTTTCTTTTAAAGAAATATTTTGTTCCGCTTGAAGAAGCCTTGGGGAAGAAAGAAAGCGGTCATCTGGCTGTATTATCCCTTCTGTTGTTTGCCGTACTTTCCAGTTGGCTTTCCTTCTTTCACTATGACAGTCTATTTCGTGAGCCGATGCTATTTTTCCTATATTTTGCATTACTTACCTCTGCCTATGTTATTTATCTTCTGTATTTTAAAATGTTTTCCTCTCTTCAGGAAAAACATGTTGCAGAAAAACGATATTTAGAAATGGAATACGGCATGCAGCTTCTTGACAAGCAATATACGCAACTCCAGGAGAATATTGAAAATAGCCGTCGCTTAAAGCATGATTTAAAACACCATATGCTTGCGATTCGTGAATATTTGAGTCAAAATGAAACAGAAAAAGCAACCGTTTATATTGAGAATTATCTTCACTCACTCCAGGAATTTGAACTCCTAAAGTTTTGTGATCACCAGCTTATCAATATGATCGTCAGCCATTATTATGCCCTTGCAAAAGAACATGATATTGATTTTCAAGTGCATATCACGCTTCCTAAAGAACTTCCAATCGCAAATTCGGATCTGACTGTCCTTTTGGGAAATCTTTTGGAAAATGCAGTAGATGCCGCTTCCAAGTCCGAGCCAACGACTCGTAACATTCAACTAAACATCATTCTGCATCGGAAAATGTTAGCCATTACTGTGGACAATAGCTTTGATGGAAAAATCAAATGTACTTCCACCGGAGAATACCTTTCAACCAAAGAAAATCATAACGGAATGGGATTAAAAAGTATTGCGGACATTTCCGATAAATATAACGGCGGGGTAGAATTCAATCATGATGACAGAGAATTCCATTCCTGCGTCATGGTAGGGCTTGATTCCAACTACACAGAACAGCCTTAATATAGGGTTAAAAACTAACTTTTATATCTAAATAGTATTCTTCTTATACGGCAAAGGGATTGGTAAATACAACACTCACTTACCAATCCCACATATTGTAATAAAAACATTTTACATTAATACACGTATTCTCTATAATCTGCTCCCTCTGGTTCAAGTTTTACTATACTTTTTATAGATTCAAACAGTATTCGCCCAAACTACTTTCTACCAAAATATTTAAAAATTCAACTGTCATGTAGTTTTCTCTGTTTTAAAGTCAGCACTTCTTAAATTTATATTTTCCTTTTCCGTGACCGGATACTGGTTCAATAATATCTGCCTGCGCCAGATTAGAAAGAAGTTTGGAAGCACCTGAACCTTTCAACGCAAGAAGTTCCATAACTGCACTTCTTCCAAATACTTCATCAAAACCAAACTTCTCTAAAAGTCTATGAATATGAGCTGTCGTTTTTACAGAGAAATCGCTGCCCTTTTCGGAAAGTACACTTTCAATATCCACTTTTTTATCTTGAATGTCCACTTTTCCATTCTCAATATCCACTTTTGTATCCCCAATGTCCACTTTTTTTATTCAAACATTCAAAAACCAATAATTAACTCTTCATCCGAAATTGCTTTTAATTCTCTTTTTTCTCTTTTCTGTAATGTATCAGCAAAGTAATATAAATCAAATCAAACACACAGCAAAATAATCCACAAATAAGCACAACTGGATTAAAAGTAATAATTCCCATCAAAATAGTCGGTGCAAGTGTCCCAATCCACTTAGCAAATGCCAAGATCAATGATGTTCCTTCCATACTGTTTCGCTTCAAAAACAAACCGATAAACAAAACAGACATTAAAAGATTTTGTAGAAACGCAGAATATTGGGCTGCCATTACAAAACCAAATTCCTGAATAAACACGAACTGCAATGCCATGCTACATACAAGGACAAGTAAACTATACGGAACAAAAAAGCAACTATTAACCTGTTTTGCCCATTCTTTTCTACCGTATTTAAAATATGTGTAAAGTATTACACAATCAAAAATAACCCAAAAAATATTGACAATCGTCTGTGCTAATAGCATTCCTCCCATTTCTCCGTGTGCACCAAGAAAAATATCCGAATAAGTATAAGTTATTTCCCAGGTTATGTTCAATGCTAAAGCCCAAAATGGCATAGCATAAGTTTTCTCTTTAAGTCCCAGACGAATACACTCTTCATATACAATAATCCATCCTATGCCAGACAATAACGTTAAAAATAGTTCCATGATAAGCGCCTCCTTGACACGTGTCAGTATTATAGGTATAGTAAAGAAAAACAGACTACTCGTCAATACTATTTCAATAAGACATACAGATATCCATTTCTGTCAGTCTTTTATGGAGACTTATTATATGTATCACGGAACGAACCCATCTGCACTGAGATCTAGGGCTTGTATCACAGAAGCGTTGCTCACACTCCTCAAAAAGGAAAAATATACAGATATAACAATAAAAAATATCTGCCGGGAAGCAGATTTGTCGAGGCAAACTTTTTATCAGATTTTCGAGTCGAAAGATGAAGTAATAAAATATCTGTTTAGCGATTTATTTTCAGAATTTGAGGAACAATGTAATTATTTTCTCGATATGACTCTCTCGAAATTATGTTGCTCCTTTTTTGAATTTTTTCAAGAACATGAAAATTTTATTTCGATTCTGATAGATAACAATATGGCTTATTTATTAGAACAGGAATTTGAACACTATTTACCCAAAATCGAATTATTTAAAAAAATCAATGACACTGAAGCATATCCTGACTACTCTGTATGCTATATGGCAGGTGCATTATCACAAATATTAATTCATTGGTATAAAAACGGTATGAATATTCCTGTTGAAGTCATAGGTAATATGACTGAAAATATGGCTTCTGGGAAAATATTTACACTTACAACAAGAGAGGAGGACTCTGACAATGTTTAATTATGAAACAGTTCAATCATTCAATGATTTAGAATTAATCGTTTATAAATACATATTAAGCCATAAAAATGAAGTCAAATACATGACAATTCGCGAATTAGCGGATGCTGTGCATGTATCTACTTCAACCATTGTTCGCTTTTGCAAAAAAAATGGCTGTGATGGATATTCAGAATTTAAGGCACAGCTTAAAATTTTTCTAAAAGAAGAAAAGGTTCATAGTAATGTAAAACTTAACGATGATGGCATTGATGAAATCATGCGTTTTTTCCATATGGTGACTTCCACCGAGTATGAACAGCTCATTCAAAAAACCGCTGAAGCAATTGCCAACGCAAAGCAGTTAATATTCATTGGAATCGGTACTTCCGGAATATTAGGCAAATATGGTGCCCGCTATTTTTCTAATCTCGGAAAATTCAGTCAATATATCGAAGACCCTTATTATCCGATTGGACATGACATGGAGTCCGCACTTGTAATTGCTCTGTCAGAATCCGGTGAAACTGAACAGATTATTAAGCAAGCAGAGCGATTTCGTCATCATAATTGCAAACTACTGAGCATTACGAATAAAGAATCTTGTACATTAGCTAAAATGTCCGATTTTCATTTAACATACTATATCAGCAGACGGCTTGTACAAAATGAATATAATATCACGACCCAGGTACCTGTAATATATTTATTGGAAACGCTTGGAAGACGAATCTACTAAGATACACCCTGTTTCTCTCATGGAACAAATTTCTATCGTATGTACATATTCCAGAAAGCTCCAAATCTATGGCTTTTTTTTAGATATACGATATAATCAGAATCAGATAGCAACCGGTGCTAAAAAGCGAAAGGAGCAATTATTATGGCGATAGATTATCGAATTACCGCAAAAGAACTTGTAAAAGAATTAGGCGGCGACGCAAACATTACTAAAGTTACTCATTGTGCAACAAGACTACGTTTTATTTTAAAAGATGAATCAATAGTAGACTCTTCCAAAGTGACTAAAATTCCGGGGGTGATTACTACTGTGCAGGCCGGTGGACAATATCAGGTTGTCATCGGAAATCATGTGAAAGATGCCTTCAATTTTGTTATGGAACTGATTACTGTAGATGAAACAAAAGATGATACTCCACAGCCAAAAACAGGGCTATTTAATCGCATCATTGATATTATTTCCAGCATTTTTGCACCATTTTTATATACTCTTGCTGCATGTGGTATTTTGCAGGGTATTCTTGGTATTTTTGTGGCACTTAATATGATCGATACTACTGGTGGTACTTATCAGGTTTTAAACTTTATTTCATGGACTGCCTTTACCTTTTTACCGGTACTGATTTCCATTACGGCATCAAAAAAATTTAATGTAAATACATTTGTTGCCGTAGTAATCGCATGTGCCTTAGTGTGTCCCGATTACATGAATATGGTATCTGCCGGAGAGCCTGTTTATTTTTTAGGAATGCGAATCCAATTATTAAGTTATACCTCTTCTGTAATTCCAATTATTCTCGCAATTTGGATTGCTTCATACGTACAGAAATTTTTTGATAAATATCTTCCAATCGTAGTGAGAAATCTGTTCTCTCCTATGCTCACAATCACAATCATGGTGCCTCTGACACTTCTTGCATTTGGTCCTGTCGGAAATACCATTGGCGGTGCAATTGGTGACATATACAATTATTTATATAATCTGAGCCCTATTATCGCTGGTCTGATTGTTGGAGGACTTTGGGAAGTACTTGTGATCTTCGGTGTTCATTGGGGAATCACTCCGGTAACAGTAGGAAATTACGCTTCTCTCGGATATGATACTTTTACCGGGCTTCAGGCATCCGCTGTCTTTTCACAGGCTGGTGCAGCTCTCGGTGTATTCTTAAAAACAAAAGACAAAGATATGAAAGGTGTTTCCCTTTCTGCTGCCATTACCGGATTATTCGGCATCACGGAACCGGCCATTTACGGTGTCAACCTTCGTTTAAAGAAACCAATGATTTGCGGTTGTATTGCAGGTGCTATCGGTGGTGCTGTTGGCGGTGCTTTCCATGCAGTATCCTGGGGATATAATATGCCCGGAATCGCAACAATACCAGCTTACTTTAAAACAGGACATATGTCACAGTTATTGGTTTTCTTATTTCAATTGCTGTTTCTTTTGTACTTGGTATTCTTCTTACATGTTTGACTAAATTTGAAAATGCGGATACAAAAGAAGTAAAAAATGAATCAACTGAAAACCCTAAAGTAACAGAAGCATGTACACCTGATCTTAATCTCGAAATTGCATGTCCAGTAAAAGGAACTATTATTCCTGTAACAGAAGTAAAGGATGAAGCTTTCGCATCCCAGGGAATGGGTGATGGAATCGGAATCATCCCTCAGGATGGAAATATTTATGCCCCATTTGACGGAACTATTGAAGCTGTATTTCCTACTGGTCATGCCATAGGACTTTCCTCAAACGGTGTCTCTCTGCTAATTCATATCGGAATTGATACAGTCAAGCTAAATGGAGAAGGTTTCCATCTCATGGTAAATCAAGACGATTGTGTAAAAAAAGGAGATTTACTTGTTTCCTTCGATCAGAAATTACTTGAAGAAAAAGGCTATGATCCAACTGTCATCTGTATTGTTACAGAAATGGATGAACAAGCTCACTTGAATATTGAATCTCATTGTGAGAAAAATGCGATGGAACAGGTTATGGTTGTTAAAAACAGTCAGGAGGAATAATTATGGATTATCAATTACCAGATACATTTCTTTGGGGTGGAGCTGTAGCAGCTCATCAAGTAGAAGGCGGATGGAATGAAGGCGGAAAAGGAATCAGTATCGTAGATGTATTGACTGCAGGTTCTCATGGTGTAGACCGCATTATTACAGACGGAATTCAGGATGGATACTATTATCCAAATCATGATGCTGTTGATTTCTATCATACATATAAAGAAGACATCAAATTATTTGCAGAGATGGGCTTTAAATGTTTTCGTACCTCCATTGCCTGGACACGGATCTTTCCAAAAGGAGATGAGGAGACTCCGAATGAAGAAGGACTTCAATTTTACGATGACTTATTTGACGAGTTATTAAAATATGGAATCCAACCTGTTGTTACACTATCTCATTTTGAAATGCCTTATTATCTTGTCAAAAAGTACGGCGGCTGGAAAAATCGAAAACTCATTGATTTTTTTGTAAAATATGCACTCACAGTCATGGATCGTTACAAACATAAAGTCAAATACTGGATGACATTTAATGAAATCAATAACCAGAAAAATTATAAATATCCTTTATTTGGTTATACTTGTTCCGGCGTAATTTTTACAGAAGATGAAAATCCAGAGGAATGTATGTATCAGGTTGTTCATCATGAGCTGATTGCCAGTGCAATAATCGTAAAAGAAGGTCATAAAATAAATCCAGATTTCCAGATTGGCTGTATGATTGCTTGTGTACCTCTCTATCCTTATTCCTGTCATCCCGAAGATATGATGTATTCTGCATTAGCTATGCATGATCGTTATCTGTTTGGTGATGTACATGTAAGAGGCGAATATCCATCTTATATTTTGAAAGAGTGGGAACGCAAAGGCTTTTCCATTAAACAGGAAAAAGATGACGCAGAAATATTACGTCAGGGAAAAGTCGATTTTGTTGGATTAAGCTATTATATGACGAATGCAGTAAAAGCCAACAATGTCGTAGAAGGAAACGGATTAGACGGATTCCCGGGCAGCGTTAGCAACCCTTATGTGCAGAAAAGCGACTGGGGATGGCAGATTGATCCAATTGGTCTGAGATATGCACTGAATCTTCTCTATGAAAGATATCAAAAACCTCTTTTTATCGTAGAAAACGGTTTCGGAGCTATTGATCATATAGATTCTGATGGAAATATCAACGATGACTATAGAATTGCCTATCTAAAAGCCCATATCGAAGAAATGAAAAAAGCAGTTGTTTTAGATGGCGTTGATCTCATGGGTTATACACCGTGGGGATGTATTGATTGTGTTTCTTTTACAACTGGTGAGATGGAAAAAAGATATGGTATGATTTACGTTGATCGAGATAATCAAGGAAATGGAACTTTAGAAAGGAAACGAAAAAAATCATTTTATTGGTATAAAAAAGTCATTGCCAGCAATGGGGAAGAACTTTGATCTCCATATTGGAAAATAGAAATCTAAGCACGAAGGTTTGACCTTTTATCCTATTATTGCTTATTATTATATGAAAAAAGCACTGTAATCTCACTTCTAAGTGAATCAGTGCTTTTTTTCATATTGTCATTAAGCTAGTAATTTGTAATAAAAAATCAACTAACTACAAGTTCTTCTTTAATCTTATTCATAGCTTCCATGAGTAAGTGCCCTCAACAATCCATATTGTTGGAGTAGTTTTACTTTCTTAATACAGTTTTGCTCCTGCCGGAATCTTGTCATCCAGGATCAGAACATTCAGTCCTTCTCTTCCTTCTACAAGGTGTGTAGCGGAGATGATCATACCGCAGGAATCAATTCCCATCATCTTACGCGGTGGAAGGTTTGTGATTGCAAGTAATGTCTTTCCAACTAATTCTTCCGGCTCGTAGTAATCGTGAATACCGCTTAAAATCACACGGTCTGTGCCTGAACCATCGTCGAGAAGGAACTTCAGAAGTTTCTTACTCTTCGGAACTGCTTCACATTCTTTTACTTTTACAGCGCGGAAATCTGATTTGCTGAATGTATCGAAATCAACCATATCTTCAAATAATGGTTCTACTTCTACATTAGAGAAATCAATCTCTACGTTTGCCGGAGCTGCCTCTTCTGCAGCTGCTGCTTTTGTTTCTTCTGCCTTTACAGCTGTCTCTGCTGAAGCCTTCTGTGCAGCGTTGTTTGCTTCGTTCTTTGCAGCGCCCTGTGACTTCATTGTCGGGAAGAGTAATACATCTCTGATTGCTGCGCTGTCTGTCAGAAGCATACACATTCTATCAATACCGAATCCGATACCTCCTGTTGGCGGCATACCGATTTCAAGTGCGTTCATGAAATCTTCGTCCGTTGTATTTGCTTCATCGTCTCCCTGAGCCAGTAATTCTTCCTGTGCTTTGAAACGTGCTCTCTGATCAATCGGGTCATTTAACTCTGAATAAGCATTTGCCATTTCCCAACCATTCATAAAGAATTCGAAACGCTCTGTATATTCCGGATTCTCCGGTTTTTTCTTTGTAAGCGGAGAAATCTCAATCGGATGATCTGTTACAAATGTCGGCTGAATCAGATGTTCTTCTGCAAATTCTTCAAAGAACAGAGCAAGAATATCACCTTTTTTGTGACGCTCTTCATATTCAACATGATGTTCTTTTGCAAGTGCTCTTGCCTCTTTCAATGTGTGGACTTCATTCCAGTCAACACCTGCATATTTCTTAACCGCATCTACCATTGTGATTCTCTCAAATGGTTTGCCAAGATCCATCTCAATACCATTATATGTGATCTTTGTTGTACCAAGAACTTCCTGTGCTACATAGCGGTACAGATTTTCTGTCAGATCCATCATACCGTTATAATCTGTATATGCCTGGTATAATTCCATCAATGTAAATTCCGGATTATGTCTTGTATCAAGACCTTCATTACGGAATACACGTCCAATCTCGTAAACTCGTTCCATTCCACCAACGATCAGTCTCTTTAAATAAAGCTCAAGAGAAATGCGAAGCTCAGATCTTCATTCAATGCATTGAAATGTGTCTCAAACGGTCTTGCCGCAGCGCCGCCTGCGTTTGCTACAAGCATCGGTGTCTCAACTTCCATGAATCCCTGTCCGTCCAGATATTTTCTGATTGCGCTTAAAATCTTAGAACGTTTGATAAATGTCTCTTTTACATCCGGATTCATAATCAAATCCACATATCTCTGACGATAGCGAATATCTGTATTAGTCAGCCCGTGGAATTTCTCAGGAAGAATCTGAAGACTCTTAGATAATAAAGTCACCTCTGTAGCATGAATGGAAATCTCTCCCATCTTTGTGCGGAACACTTCGCCTTTGATACCGATAATATCTCCGATATCCATCTTCTTAAAGTCTTTATAAACCTCTTCTCCCACGTTATCTCTTGCAACATAAGACTGAATATTACCCTGTAAGTCCTGTACATTACAGAAAGAAGCTTTTCCCATAACACGTTTAGACATCATACGTCCTGCAATAGATACAACCTTACCTTCCATCTCATCAAAATGATCTTTGATCTCTGTACTGTGGTTTGTCACATCGTATTTTGTAATTACAAATGGATCTTTGCCGTTGTTCTGCAATTCTGTAAGTTTCTCACGGCGCACCTTTCTTAACTGGTTTAAATCAGTTTCCTGTACGTTCTTCTGTTCTCCCACGTTTTTCACTCCTTCGCTTGCTTTACGCTGTTCTTTCAATTCTTAACACTTTGTATTCCATTACGCCTGCCTGTGTCTCTACTGTTACAGTATCTCCGACAACATGGCCAAGAAGCGCTTTTCCTACCGGTGATTCATTGGAAATCTTTCCCTGAAGCTGTTCGCCTCTGTAGATCCAACAATTTTAAATTCCAATTCTTCTTCAAATTCACAATCGTATACATGAACTGTGCAGCCGATGTTAATCTTTTCAAGATCAACTTCATCTTCTACAACAACTTCTGCGTTCTTTAAGATTTTTTCAAGTTCTTCGATACGGGCTTCGATATCTCTCTGTTCATCTTTCGCAGCATCGTACTCTGCATTCTCAGATAAATCTCCCTGCTCTCTTGCTTCTTTAATCTTTCCTGCTACTTCTTTTCTCTTGACAACTTTTAAGTTCTCCAGTTCATCTTCCAATTTCTTTAATCCTGTGTAAGTAAGCAGTGTTTTCTTTTCTTCCATAATTGATTCTTCCTCCTACCATGCTACCTGTCTATCTTTGATTGCTTCTATAAATAAGCATGTTTATGATCATTTTTATACCGGAGTACATTTTATAAAAAAAGTTGGACTCCCGCAGTCTTGGTATTATACCGCATCACATTACTGTTGTCAAGCGATTCAAACAGTCTTTTCCGGCGGCTGTTCAAAATATATTTTTTTACGCACCACTTTCCTGATTTCTCTCCGGATATCTGTCAGGAATCCTCTCTGTCAGCAGTCTTTCTAATTCTTCATAGCTTTCTGTCTGATTGATCTCATTTCGGAGTTTCGCTGCATTTGGAAGACCTGTCGTATACCACGCAACATGTTTTCTCATCTCCAGAATTCCGAGATGATCTCCCTTCTCTTCCATCTGCATACGCGCATGCCGAAGCATCATATTCCGTATTTCTCCTGCAGTCGGGCGTTTAGGAATCACTCCCGTTTCTTCATACTGCACAAATTCACGGAAAATCCACGGATTCCCCTGCACTCCACGGCCAACCATGATGCCGTCACACCCCGTCTGACGCCGCATTTCTTCTGCTTTCTGAGGCGATGTAACATCTCCGTTCCCAATCACCGGAATACTCACTGCTTCTTTTACTTTGCGGATAATATCCCAATCAGCCTGACCGGAATAATACTGCTCTCTTGTTCTTCCGTGAACTGCCACAGCCGCTCCTCCGGATGCCTCGACAATCTTAGCAATTTCTACCGCATTAATATGCTCGTCATCAAATCCCTTCCGAATCTTAACCGTAACCGGTTTCCGGATTGCTTTTACTGTCTTTGTTACAATTTCTTCCACTAACTTTGGCTGAAGCATAAGCGCAGAGCCTTCTCCATTCTTAACAATCTTCGGCACCGGACATCCCATATTAATATCCAATATGGAAAATGGAAGTTCCTCCAAACGTTTTGCCACTTCACTGATCGTATCCGGCTCTGAACCAAATAACTGCAGTGATACCGGCATCTCATCCGGATGGATTTTCAAAAGTGCATATGTATTGCGGTTCTCATACTGTACCGCTTTGGCGCTGACCATTTCCATACAGAGCAGTCCTGCTCCCTGTTCTTTACAGAGCAAGCGGAATGGCAGGTCTGTTACTCCTGCCATTGGCGCCAGTATATATGAATTTTCCAGTGTTACATTTCCTATTGTTAGTTGTCTCATCAAATTCCTATTCCTTTACATTCTATTCATCCAACTCCGGAATGTCCTCTCCCAAAAAGAAAATCCGATAATACATCTGCAGTCCTTCCAGGAGTTCGCGTTTTGTCCGCTGCAATTCTTTAATCTTCAACCGACTTCCGATCTCATCAAACATTGGATCAAATTCTTCGCTTGTCACCTCAAAGCACAGTTCTCCATCCTCTTCAAATACAAGTGTCAGAATTCCTCCCACATCTTCTGTGTAAAGCACACACATAATTTTCAATTCATTCTGTATCTGCTCCGGAAGTCTGTCAAAATCCGGGTTCAGATAATATTTCTGCTCATAAGCATTCGCTCCGCAAAGCACCACTTTCTCATCATACATGGATCATATTCCCTTTCCGCTTTTTTAATTTATCTTCAACAGATTTTTATTTTCTACAATGTTGCCGCCATAACAGCTTTAATCGTATGCATACGGTTCTCTGCCTCATCAAATACAAGTGAATAATCCGCTTCAAACACTTCATCTGTCACTTCCATCTCTGTCAGGCCAAACTTTGCCCCGATTTCACGTCCGATTTGTGTGTCCAGATCGTGGAATGCCGGAAGGCAATGCAAGAAAACAGCTCCCTCTCCCGCATTTTTCATAATATCTGCCGTCACTTTATACGGTGTCAGATCATTGATTCGCTCTTTCCATACGCGATCCGGTTCTCCCATAGATACCCATACATCCGTGGCAATGACATTCGCGCCTTTTGTGCCTTCCCACACATCGTCTGTCAACGTAATACTTCCACCGCTTTCAGCTGCGTACGCTTCACATTCTTTTACAAGCTCTTCATTTGGAAAATATTTCTTCGGCGCACATGCTACAAAATGCATTCCCATTTTACTGCATGCAATCATAAGCGAATTCCCCATATTATAGCGGGCGTCTCCAAGATATGCGAACTTAATTCCTTCTAATGTTCCAAAATGTTCCCGGATTGTCAGAAGATCTGCCAGCATCTGTGTCGGATGATATTCATTTGTCAGGCCATTCCACACCGGGATTCCTGCATATTTTGCAAGCTCTTCCACAATCTCCTGTCCATATCCCCGATATTCAATTCCGTCATACATCCTTCCAAGAACGCGGGCTGTATCTTTAATGCTCTCTTTCTTGCCAATCTGAGAAACTGTTGGATCCAGATAAGTACTTCCCATGCCTAAGTCACTGGCAGCAATCTCAAAAGAACATCTTGTTCTTGTACTTGTTTTTTCAAAGATTAATGCAACATTCTTTCCCCGGAAATAATCTACCGGAATACCATTATGTTTCTTCTCTTTCAAATCTGCTGCCAGATCCAGCAAATAAATAATCTCTTCTTTTGTAAAATCTTTTAGTGTCAGGAAATTTCTTCCTTTCAGACAGATATCATTCTGTCTGCCTGCAACCTGCTCTACAAATTCCGGAAACTCTTGCTTCTCTCTCTCCTGCATATATGCTTTTTTTACCAACTCTAACAACTCCTCTACTGTATACACTGCATACTTCGGAATCCGCAGAAGCTTTGCACTTGCTTCCAGCATTCCCATATACAATTCCTGATCCCCCCATCCGAACGGCAGTTTTAAGATAAAAGCAATCTCTCGCTTCTTAGCTTCCGTCATATGATGGAGTTTTTCCTTATAATAACATTCATTTTCTGATTGTTCAATATAGTAAATCTTTCCCTGAAGTCCATACAGCATCCTCAGTGTGTCGTAATAACCGATTTTCAGATTCTGACGGCTTCTTTGCTTCTCAAATTCAATGATGCTTCCAAGACGTACTCTCGGTGCGACTTCATGTACAAGAGCGTCCTCCGGAAGTTTTATCTTCGGTTCCCTTCCCGGCCCGTAAATACGCACTTCAATAATATTATGGTATCCTCTATCGATCAGTGAGCCAAGAGGCACATTATTAATTACCCCTCCGTCAATGTATTTCTTGCCGTGAAGCTTTTCATTCTTAAACCCAAGAAGATACGCGCTTGCCAGAAGAAAATCTTCCAGCTGGCCCTCCGGAATATCGCGAATACTCAGATCCAGCTCTTTCATATCTGTCAGTGAAAATGTCAGCAGACAAAATTCCATCCCGGATTCTCTAATTTTCTTTTCATCGACAATATCATGAATCAGATGCTTCAGCGGAGTAATATCTACTCCGCCTTCTTTCAGTGTCTTTTTCATTTCCGAAATAAATTCCGCAAAATTGATCTCTCCGTCAAACAATCTCTGCATCCATTCGTCATCCACATCCATTACCTGAGAAAAACGGATTTCCTTCCAGATATTTTCTGCCAGTTCAAGGTCTCCCATACAGACCATAGCTCCATTCAGCGCTCCTACCGATGTTCCTGCGACAGCACAAATCTTTACTCCCGCTTCCCGCAGCGCTTTCCATGCACCAATCTGATACGCTCCTCTTGCACCGCCGCCATCAAATACAAGCCCATATTCTTTCGTAAGATCAATCACTGGTTTCATATATAATCTCCTCCTCGAACTGCTTCGATATAATTACAGAAGGAAGAGCACACCTTCGGCATGTTCTTCCCTCTCATCTTCCTAATTAGTCTTCTTCTCTTGCAATCTCTGCGATGGACTGTACAAGTCCTGCAATGCCTTGGATCTCGGACGGAATGATAATCTTCGTTGCCTTTCCGTCTGCCGCCTTTGCAAATGCCTCCAGGCTCTTCATCGTCAATACAGCTTCATCTGCTCCTGCTTCTTTCAGGAAACGGATACCGTCTGCATTCGCCTGCTGCACTTTCAAGATTGCTTCCGCCTCACCTTCTGCTTCCTTAATCATCTTCTCTTTCTCAGCTTCAGCTCTTAAAATAGCAGCCTGTTTCTCAGCCTCAGCGTCCAGAATCGCAGATCCTTATGTCCCTCTGCCACAAGATGGTAGACTTCTTCTCACCTTCCGCACGGAGAATCGCTTCTCTTCGTTCACGTTCTGCTTTCATCTGTTTCTCCATCGCGTCACGGATTGCAGACGGCGGAATAATATTCTTCAGCTCAACACGGTTTACCTTAATGCCCCACGGATCTGTTGCAACATCCAGTGATGCCCGCATCTTCGTGTTGATCGTCTCTCTCGAAGTCAGTGTCTGATCCAGTTCCAGATCACCGATAATATTACGAAGTGTCGTTGCCGTCAGATTCTCAATCGCCATGATCGGATTCGCAACTCCATAGCAGAACAGCTTCGGATCCGTAATCTGATAAAATACAACCGTATCGATCTGCATTGTAACATTATCTTTCGTAATAACCGGCTGCGGTGGAAAATCAACGACCTGTTCCTTCAGGTCTACTTTTCGTGCCACTCGTTCCAGAATCGGGATTTTAAAATGAACTCCCACATTCCATGTCGCCTGATAAGCACCCAGTCTCTCTATAACCAGAGCCTGCGCCTGCTGAACGATCTTCACACAGGAAACAAGCAGCAGCACAATTAACACTAAAAACATAATTCCAATTATTTTCATAAAGATACCCATATACTACCTCACTTTCTCTTTGACAACCAATTTTACACCCTCTACTCTTAGAACTTCTACAGCAGCTCCCTCTGAAATGATCTTATCATCTGTCTCTGTTTTTGCAGACCATTCCATTCCGTTCAATTCTACTCTTCCCTTTGCATAGAGTGAATTAATGGCTTCTGTCACTATCCCTTCCTGACCAACAACGCTATCCACATTCGTCTTTGTCCTATCGCCGTTAAAGTGCTTCAACGCGATCGGTCTCGTCAGTACAAGAAGTATGATCGATACTGCAAAAAAGAGGATTACCTGACCGACCAGTCCCACTCCAAAAAATGATGCAAGACACGCCACAAGAGCTCCGCCGGCAAACCAGATCGTTGTAAGTCCGAGAGTCACAATCTCAATTATTAACAATACAATAATAAGCGCCAGCCAAATCATCGGATTCATATGCATCCTCCTCTCCCTTGAATCTTTTCTTCATCTTACTATATTCTCAATAAACTTACAACAGTGTTTAAAAATTTAAGAATTCTGTAAAATCATTTCTTTTTTATAATAATTTTTAATATTCTCTGCACATATGTCTTCGACAGAAAAGTCTTCGGCAATCCCGAATAACCATATATATCATCGAGAATATCAGAAAACCTGCAATACCGCCAAGCGCATTATTAAAAATGTCATCAAGCTCAAATAAGCCTCTTGTCGTATAATACTGCATCCCCTCAATAAACACTGTAAATGCAAGATCGCAGAGAAAAAACACTGCGAAATTCCTTGCCCACCTAAACAAGATTGGAACTAATATGCCAAACGGAACAAGCATCACAATATTACATACATCCTCTACAATCCTAATCTTACTTCCAGTCTCAAAATATGCACGGTAAGACCAGAAAAGATCCAGATTCGCCCGATGCACTCCGGTTGGTGTCCGATTATAGAGCGTTACTCCTGCTACACATCCCATATAAACACCAAGAAGCATACAGACACAGATTCCCTGAAAACTCAAATACTTCCATTGCGTAATTGTATATATCAATAAAAAGAAAATCGCGGATGCAATCATGATCAGACATACTTTCGTCCAGTCAAATTGAAACATCCGCGCCAGATAATTTTTATAATCTCCTGCTGTGATAAAATCCAAATCAGATACTCCCTTTCTGTTTATCAGCTCTGCTCTCCGGCAGACATTTCATTTCCCGAAGATAGTCTCCCCATTTCTCCGGAAATTAACCCTAATTATAAAGTAGGAGTATCGTTTTGACAAATTATTTTTTTCTTAAGTTTAATGGAACCAGTGTCCCCCGATCTGTATTCCGTAGTTACCGTATCCAAAATACAATGCATCGCCAACCGGGTTTACCCCCGCAAGCGCATCTGCCGCCGCCTGTCGGCAGCTCTCTGTTGTCTTTCCGCTTGCCAGTACCCGATCAAGTTTCCCGGTAATCGCCGGTCCAAACTGTCCGCTGTCATAAATAACATCTGTAATAGAGTTTGGAAATGTTCCGCTGGCTACCCGGTTTAAAACGACTGCACCTACAGCAATCTGCCCTTCATACGGTTCTCCGCCTGCCTCACAATAGATCAGTGCTGCCAGAAGTTCTTTCTCACTTTCTGCCACTGCTGCCGCCTTTGCAGCCGCTGCCTCTTCTGCCGCTTTTCTAGCTGCTTCCTCTGCTTCCAGACGCGCCTTTTCTGCCGCAGCTTTTTCTGCCTCAAGCCTCGCCTTTTCTTTTGCCGCTCTCTCTGCCTCCAGGCGCGCTTCCTCTGCCCGCTTTTCTTCCTGCAAATGTTCGCTCGTTTCCGTCGCCCATACCTCAAATGAAAGCGCTTCCAACGGACTCTCCTGCTGCAATACTCTTTTCTCCTGAGTTTCCGCTGCTGCTCCGGAGAATCCTGCCAGAACAAGACTAAATGCCACCGCTGCTCCACAGGAAATTATTTTTACTTTTTCAAATTTCATTTTGATATCCTCCAATATGTTTTGAAACAAATTTCGAATTGTTAATAAGATTATACACACTTATTTTAATTTTATTACATTTATTACAAATTTGTTACATTTTATTGCCCGGATATCTTAACACTATTTTATTTCTTTGTCAAATCTCTTCTTCTCTGCCGACAAGCCTCATACATTAAGACAGACGCCGCCACAGCGGCATTAAGGGACTCTACCTTTCCATACATTGGTATTTTTATTTTCTTTTCTGCGGCCTGTGCTACCTCTTCACGCAGTCCATTTCCTTCATTTCCGATAAGAAATGCCGCTGCTTCACAGAAATCTTCCTCATCATAAAAATGCTGTCCTTCCAAATGAGCCGCATAAGTTACAATTCCGCATTTTTTTAATTCCGCCAATACAGCCGGAAGATCTTCTACATATACGAAAGGCATCCGATAAATCGCTCCCATTGTTGAGCGGATTACTTTCGGGTTATACATATCCACACAATCTTTGCTGAGAATAATTCCTGTCGCACCGGCTCCCTCTGCAGTTCGCATAATCGTCCCAAGATTTCCCGGATCTTGAAGATTATCAAGCACCATCAAAAGCGGAGTCTTTTCCTGTTTCAAAATATCTTCCAATGTTGTCTCACTTCTCTTCACAAGATAAAGAGCTCCCTGGGGCGTCTGCGTATCTGAGACATGGCGAAAAACCTGATCAGATAAAATTTCCATTGGAACTCCGGCAAGATCCAGTTCATTCTTTCTCTTCTCATAAAAACTTTCTGACAGATACAACTTCTCTAAACGCTCTTTTGGTGTTTCCTTGAGCATCCGTATCCCCTCTGCCAGAAATATCCCTCTCTCTTCTCTGGCTTTTGCCTTCTTCTGCAGCTGAATCAACTGTTTCACTTGTGCATTTCCTGTACTTGTTATCATATTTTCAAATCTCCCTAGCTCTCACGGAATTTTTCTAATACCTCTTCTGCGCCTACCATAATCAATTCACAATCTTTCGGCAATGGCTTACAAGGATCAACCGTAATGCTGACTGTCTGATCAATCCGGTAACCAATTACATTGACTCCGTATTTTTCCCGGATTTTCAGTTCTACAAGACTTTTTCCGATCCACTCATCCGGAATAGCCAGCTCTACCATGCTATATTCATCCGAAAGATTAATCCAGTCACGAACCTTTGTAGAAACAAGACGTCTCGCCACCCGGATTCCCATTTCCTTTTCCGGAAAGATTACCGCATCCGCACCAACTTTTTTCAAAATATTTTCATGCAGACGGCTGTTGACTTTTGCCAATACATAAGGAACACCAATCTCCTTTAAAATGATTGTTGCAAGAATGCTCGCCTCAAGCTGCTCCGCTGCCGCAATCACAGCGCCATCCAGATTCCTTGCTCCGAGAGAGCGAAGTGTTTCTTCCTCCTCAATATCAGCACACATCGCATAGCTGACTTTATCTGCAATTGCCTCGACTTTCTCTTCTGATTTATCTACTACAATTACATTACATCCCATTTCCTCCAGTGTCAGCGCGACACTGACTCCAAAACTTCCAAGTCCTAATACAAGATATTCTCTCATAGCATAACTCCTCTCTGCTGTCTGTCCTCATTTACCGTTTCAAAAACTTTTCTCTAGCCTACCATAATCCGCCGTTCCGGAAGCTTTCTCGCTTTCTTTCCGATATCCTGACGTGATACAAAGGCAAGCACTACTGTTACCGGTCCAAGTCTTCCAATATACATCAAAAACATAATAACGCATTTGCTAAAATCAGAAAGCATCGGCGTAATCCCTGTACTCAGTCCGACTGTACCAATCGCAGACGTTGTTTCATAAATCACATCTCCAAGAGCCATTGCCGGTTCTGCTGCCGCTACAAGAATGGTACCGCCCAGAAGCGCAAGCACCGCCACCATCACAATTGATGCCCCTGTACGGACATTTTCGGCAGCAATCTTTCGTCCGAAGCACTCCGTATCTTTTCCTCCCCGCAGTACAGCAACACAGGAAAAGAGAAGCATCCCGGCAGTCGTTGTTTTAATACCGCCCGCTGTTCCTCCCGGAGAGCCTCCGATAAACATCAAAATACAGGAAAATAAAATCGTTGCATCACGAAGCCCACCCTGTGCAACTGTCGCAAATCCAGCTGTTCTAGTAGACACCGCATGAAAAAAAGATGCCAGCAGCTTATCTCCGTTTGACATTGCGCCAATGGTATCCGCATTGGAATACTCAAGACAAAAAATTCCGATTCCTCCTGCTGCAATAAGAATTCCGGTAATCACAAGTGTCATTTTCGTCTGCAGAGACATTTGCCTGAAAATCCTTCCCGGCGTTCTCTGATATGTCTCCCGGATCTTCAGCACATGAAGGATATCACTCCAGACAGTAAATCCCAATCCTCCGCTGATAATCAGCGCCATTGTAACAAGATTGATAACAGGATCCGTCACATATCCAGCCAGGCTGCTGTCTCCAAGAATATCAATTCCCGCATTACAAAACGCCGAGATCGAATGAAAGATGGAATACCAGATTCCTTTCCCAATTCCATATAGCGGAACAAAGCGAATTGCATAGCCAATTGCTCCCATCGCCTCTACTACCAAAGTAACTTTCAATACCCAACGAATCAGACGCACCATTCCTGAAAGTGTATCCATATTATAAGTTTGCTGTATATAAATGCGCTGACGCAATGTAATCCGTTTCCCAAGCAGCATAAAAAACACTGTCATACATACAATAATTCCAAGACCGCCTACCTGAATTAAAATCAGCAGAATCACTTTCCCAAATAATGTAAACTGAGCTGCCGGAACAATCGTTACAAGCCCTGTCACACATACCGCTGATACGGATGTGAAAAAAGCATCAATAAATGCAATCGGTTGCTGATTGCTGACCGGAAGCCATAGCAAAACTGCCCCTGCCAGGATAATTCCTAAAAATCCAGATACAAGCAGCTGCATCGTAGAAATATGAGATTGTCTTAATTTTTTATAATGAAATTTCATTGCATGTCCTCTATTCTGCACTTTTATTTACAATAATAATACCAACACTTACCATAATTAATGCAATTACTGTCTGCCAGGATAAAATATTTTCCCCAAGAAATAATGCTGAAAGCGCTACTCCAAATACCGGTATTGAAAATCCATAAATCGTTACTTTGCCGACAGAATTATATTTTAAAAGCAGACTCCATATACTGAATGCAACTGTAGATAACAGCGCCATATATCCAAGCAACAATGACGATTTCCATGTAAATCCGGTTACACTTCCGCCGGATACCATACCGGAGATCACAAGAATCGCTCCCCCGATCAAAAGCTGATATGCTGTAATCGTTACCGGAGATTCTCTGTCAGAAATCATTTTCAACGTGACAGAACTGATTCCATAGCATAACGCACTCATAAAAATCATTCCTTCTCCAAGAAGATGAAAACCATCTCCCCACGCTCCCGGTGACAGATTAATCACTATCACACCTGCAAACCCGATCGCACAGCCCACAGCCTTTTTCCATGTAATCTTTTCAGTCCGGATTAACACTGCTGCCGCAATAATAGAAATAAACGCATTTGACGCATTGATAACAGATCCCTTCGCTCCTGTTGTATTTGCCAGTCCAACGTAAAAGAAAAAATATTGCATTGCAGTCTGAAGAACTCCCTGTGCCGCAACATATTTTACGGAAGCACGTTTTACCGTTAATAATTTTCTCTCCATTACACTTCCTATTACAAATGTAAATATCCCTGCCAGAAAAAATCTATATCCTGCAAATAGAATCTGACTTCCAACATCTTGAATATGCAGTAATTCATATCCGATTTTCACGCATGGGAATGCACTTCCCCACAGCGCGCAACATAATAACGCCAAAAGGCATACCATCATTGGTTTTTGTAATTTTTCTTCCATAATTTTTCTCCCTGTTCTTCCTTTGACTCATTAGTATAGCACTTTTCTATGTGTGAAGATAGTAGTAATTTGTACATAAAAAAGTCTGGCAACCCCTACAGGGATTTACCAGACTTTTTATGCTAAAAGCAGTTTCTTCTTTATTTCACTTCAAAAACATATTTGTCCAGACGCTCAAACGCTTCTTTTACTCTGCTCAACGGTAATGCGAGGTTCATACGGATTGCATTTGCACCGTGGAATGCTCTTCCATCCTGCCATGCAACTCCTACATCCCATCCAGCTTTCAGAAGATCATCTACTGTCTTTCCTGTCTTCTGACACCATTTTGTACAATCCAGGAATAACATATAAGTACCTTGTGGTTTTGTCAGCTTCACACCTTCATAATTCTCTACGATATGATTGTATGCATAGTTACATTTTCACTTAATGTCTGACAAAGTTCATTTACCCATACCTCGCCTTCTTCACTGTAAGCTCCTACAAGTGCATGCATAGACACAACATTCATAGAATTATAATGGCATTTGCTGCTGCTTGCTCTTACAAGATCACGAAGATATTCATTATAAATAATATGATAACTTCCAACTAATCCTGCAAGGCTGAATGTCTTACTTGGTGCATACAGAGAAATGGTGCGGTTCTTTGCATCTTCGCTGATAGAAGAAAGCGGAGTATGATGATTGTCGTCTAAAATGATATCAGACCAGATCTCATCAGAAATCACAACACAGTTATTGTTCTTATAAACTTCCATTGCTTTTTCAAGTTCTTCACGCTCCCAAACTCTTCCACATGGATTGTGAGGATTGCAGAATACAGCCACATGAATATGGTTCTCTTTTAACTTGCGGTCCATATCTTCATAATCCATTCTCCATACGCCATCCGCATCCTGAACTAATGGGCTGTGAACAATCTTATAACCTCCACTAATAATACTGCTTGTAAATCCAACATAAGTAGGGCTGTGGAGCAATACACTGTCTCCTGGCTGTAAGAATGCTCTCAGCGCGGACATCAGACCTCCTAAAACACCATTTTCATAACCAATGCATTCTGCTGTAAGTCCTTCTGCATGGTTACGTTTTGTCTGCCAGTTGATAATTGCGTTGTTATACGCGTCTGATGTCATAAAATAACCAAAAGACGGGTGCTGGATTCGTTCTGTCATAGCTTTGATAATCGGTGGTGCTGTTGGGAAGTTCATATCTGCAATCCACATCGGAATAACATCAAATCCCTCTTTTGGACGCTCTGGAGCAAATCCAGGCATTTTTCCAAGTCCATCAACAGCAATTGCATCTTTTCCTTCTCGGTCTAAAATAGTAGTAAAATCGTATTTCATTGTTATTCTCCTGCTTTTTTATTAAATGATTTTGTAGCAATAATTCTGGATAAAAATTGTTTTGTTCGTTCTTCTTTTGGATGATTAAATATTTCATTCGGTGTTCCTTCTTCTACAACAACTCCTCCATCCATAAATACCACTTTATCTGCAATATCCTGTGCAAAACTAAGTTCATGCGTAACAACTAACATTGTAATTCCTCGCTTTGCAACACTCTTCATTACCTCTAATGTTTCATTAATTAATTCCGGATCTAATGCTGAAGTAGGTTCATCAAAAAGAATTACTTCCGGCTCCATCGCAATTGCTCTTGCTATTCCTACACGCTGCTGCTGTCCACCAGAAAGTTGAGATGGATAGTTATTTAAACGATCTTCCATTTTTACCCATGCAAGGGCTTCTTCTGCCTTCGCTCTTGCATCTTTTTTAGACATTTTCTTTACAACCACAAGTCCGTGCATTACATTTTCCAAAGCTGTTTTATTCGCAAACAAATTATAGTTTTGAAATACAAATCCTACTTTTTTACGAATTTCTCTAATTTCTTTTTTAGATACCTTCGAAAAGTCTACAGTTGTATCCCCAACAGTTAAAGTACCGCTGTCAGCATGCTCGAGAAAATTAATACACCTTAACATGGTTGTTTTTCCAGAACCACTTGGACCAAGTACCACGACAACTTCATGCGGCTGAACTGAAAGTGAAACATCTTTCAATATTTCTAAATCATCAAAACTTTTTTTAATATTTTTTATCTCAATCATTTTATATTGCTTCCTTCCATCAAATTCACCACATAATTTACAGTAGCTTTTACTCCCATATCTAAAACGTTTTCATCTACATCAAAACGTTCATTATGGTGTTCTGCACCACTTCCATAATCTGAATTTCTAATCCCTAAAAGAGCAAGCACTCCAGGATATTCTTGTAAATATTTTCCAAAACTCTCCGATGCATACCAACGTTGGAAAACATCTGGTACCGCTTCGCCTCCATAAATCTCTTTAACTGCTTTTTTAGCTAATTTTGCACATGCAATATCATTAATAACAGGGATTCCGACTTCTCCCGCCATTTTACTATAATCAACTTGACAATTATGCATTGCCGCAGTATGTTCAGCTACTTTAATAACAATATCTCTTGCTTTCATTCCTTCTTCACGATCAAAAAAACGCATAGAACCACTAATATAAGCTTCTTCTGGGAAAATATTAAATGATTCTCCACCTCTAATAGAAGTTAATCCAAATGTTACTGTTTTTTCAACATTTAGTTGATTCACAAACGCTCCTGGAATATTAGCTGCAATTGCTGCCGCTGCAAATACAGGATTAATCGAAAGATCCGGTCTGGAACCGTGTCCGCCTTTTCCTTTTACCGTTAATTCTAATGGTGCAAAACCAGCCATGCAAGGTCCTTCACAAATACCTATTTTTCCTGACTCTAAAGCTGAATATACATGAATTGCCCATGCTGTATCAACTCTTTTTTTACTCAGCACTTCTAAAATTTGTCGGTGGCTTGTCCCAACCTCTTCTCCTGCTTCAAAACAAAAATAAATCACTCCATTAAGTTCTTCTTTCATAGAACACAAGACTTCCATGCTGCCAAGAAGCATCGCACAATGAGCATCATGACCACAAGCATGACATGTATTTTCCTGCTCAGATATACATGTACGCGTTTGACAAAGATTTTGCAGGTTCTCCTTTATTGGAAGCGCATCTATATCTGCCCGAAGAACTATGTGAGGTCCTTGTTTTCCTGTATCTAAGGTGGCTATAAGCGCCGTTTCTGTTACTTCTTCAAACGGTAAGTGTAACCTCTTTACTATTTTTAAAATATATTCCTTTGTTTTGAATTCTTTTCCACCTAGTTCGGCAAATGTATGGATTTTTCTGCGATGCTCTATTACGGATTGTTTCACATCATCTGCATGATTGATAAGATTTATTAATTCCATTTCATTATCCTTTCTACTATCTCATTGCCATCTGCTTAACACTCTTTGAAAAAGACTTTTCCAATGATTTTCCAATTTTTTCAATAATAATACCAAGTACCCAGAATACAATTGCCGCAGCAAGATACGCTTCTAAAAAACAATATGCGTCTGTTGCAGCATCTGTCGCACCTTTTAAAATATCACTAACTCCCATAACATTTACTAATGCAGTTGTTTTCATTAATGATAATGTACTATTTGTTAACATCGGAATAATAACTCTAAACATCTGCGGGAGGATGATATCACGAAATGTTTGAAAGGATGTCATTCCTATCGCATATCCCGCCTCAAATTGTCCGCGCGGAATTGCCATCAAACCGCTTCGTAAAACTTCGGAAATCCCCGGCAAGCAAACAATACAAAGCGCAACAATCGCAATATAGATTAAATTCACATCTCGGATTGTAATTTTTAAATGTAATGCTTTAATTACATCATTAAATGTATTTGTATAAACCATAATACAAATCAAAAGAATTAAGTTTGCAGGAAATGCCTTACAAAGTGCAATTACCACATCCAAAATAGGTGCAATAACAGGTACACGATATGTTCTGATTAACGCAATCCCCATTCCTATAATCAGACAAATAAATAGTGTTGCAAAACACATTAATAAGTTTTGCGGAACCTTAGAAATTGCAGCCTGCAAACAAAGAATAAAATATTTTCCTTGAATCATCTCGCACCCTGCCTCCGTCTTTTTCCATATACTTCTCGTTGTCCAAAGGCTAATCGTTTATTCACATATCTAAAAATCGCTTCTAGTGCAAGGCTGATAATTGCAAATACGATTGCACAACATATATATCCTTCTAGCATATGTCCTCTTGATACGCTAATATTTCTTGCCTTTCCTACCATATCAATTACGTTCACCATATATGCAAGTGCTGTTGCCTGGAATAATCCAATAAACATATTTCCTAACATTGGCAATGAAATCTTCAAAGCCTGCGGGACAATAATATCCCGCATTGTCTGAAATTCTGACATTCCAACCGCATAACCTGCTTCCATCTGTCCAGATGGTACCGCTAAAATAGATGAACGGATTGTTTCTGATAAGAAAGCCGAAATATTGATACTATACGCAATAAATACGAATATAACCGGATTCCACTCATATGCATCAATTCCGAATTTGGCCATAAGTAGCGGAATACCAAAATAAACAACAAACATCTGTGTAATGACTGGCGTACAACGTACATATGATACATAGACTGTAAGAAACTGCTCTAAAACCGGAATTTTCTTTAATCTCGCAATTGCAATCAGAAAACCAAATATAAAACTAATTACAAATGGTACAAGCACCAGTTCCAATGTCACTGGAAATTTTTCTATAATATCCGGAAAATATTCAACTACATATTTCCATGAAAACATCTCCGTCTCCTCGTCTTTCTAAACAATGACTTTATCTTCTATTCCGGTTTCACTGAATAATCTCCATTAAACCATTTCATGCAGAGTTCTTTGATTACCCCTTCTTCTCGAAGCTCTTTAATCGCAGCATCAAAGTCAGCCTGAAGATCATCATTTCCCTTTTTCAGAAGTGCATATGTACCACAATCTGCATCATCACCTAATAAACTCACAGTACTCATTTCTATTTCTGCCTCTGGATATCTGTCAAAAAATCTTGTCTGGCAATCAAACACTGTATGCGTATATGCATCATAAAGACCATTTTCAATACCAGAAAGAATACTTTCATCATTTGGCATTGTCTCTTGCAAAACAATCGGATTATCTGGATGCTCTTCATTGAATGCAACTAATGCTTTACCAATATTATCATTTCCGGAATTTGCCAATGTTTTGCCAGCAAGACTTTCCATATCTGAAATATCTGTACGTCCTTTTTTAAACACAAGTCGATATTCTCCGAAATACATTAAGGACTCTGCAGACACATTGTATTTTTCTGCTCGCTCTGCATTATACCCTAAATGATGAGAAACAATGTCATATTTTCCTGTTTCAAGCCCACCAAACAAGTTATCCCATGAATCACATACTACTTTAACATCGTATTTATCAGACATTTTTTCTGCAACTTTTGTAAATAGTTCATATTCATATCCATCCGGTTTTTCTTCTTCATTCAAATAGCAGAATGGTTTGTAACCATTTCCAATTGCAATTTTAATTTTTTTCTTATCACCGCTTTCTGCCCCTTTATCCTGCTCCTCTGTTTTACTCGCATTTCCTTCATTGGCATCCTTAGAGCCACCACATCCTGCAAGTGCTGATACTGCCATAACGCTACACATTAATAATGCTAATACTTTCTTTTTCATTTTATTCTTTTTATCCTCCTAAAATATAATTGATGTAATTTTACCCCCCCCAGTATTTTGTCTAATTTGTATTTTTTTATATATATTGCTATTTATAGCTTTCCTCTATTTCCATTAATAAATTGTAATAAACAAGCAAAAAACCAACAGTTTTACAGGCATTTTAGCCTATTTTACTGTTGGTTTTTCCTATCCTAATCTCATTTCAAAATTCTCTATTATATTTTTTCATAATGATAAATTGCTTTATTATACCTTGAAGCGATATCCCACACCCCAGATTGTTTCAATGTATTGCGGATTTGAGGTGTCAAATTCAATTTTCTCTCGAATCTTCTTGATATGAACTGTTACTGTCGCAATATCTCCGATAGATTCCATATCCCAGATTTCGCTGAACAGTTCGTCTTTCTTGTATACATGGTTTGGGTGACTTGCAAGAAATGCCAGCAGATCGAATTCTTTTGTGGTAAATGTCTTCTCTTCACCATTCACCCATACTCTTCTTGCTGTTGTATCAATCTTAAGCCCACGGATTTCAATGATTTTATTTTCCTGAGCATTACTTCCAATCAACCGTTCATAACGAGCTAAATGTGCTTTTACACGCGCTACAAGCTCACTCGGGCTAAATGGCTTTGTCATATAGTCATCTGCTCCAAGCCCAAGTCCACGAATCTTATCAATATCATCTTTCTTGGCTGATACCATAATGATTGGAGTATTCTTCTTATTTCGAATCTCTTTACAGATTTCAAATCCATCCACACCCGGAAGCATCAAGTCAAGAATGAACAGATCATAGTCTTTATTTAACGCCTGATGTAATCCTGCGCTTCCGTCATTCATCACTTCAACTTCAAAACCGCTCAACTCCAGATAGTCTTTCTCCAGCTCTGCAATTGCTTCTTCATCTTCAATTATTAATATCCTACTCATTTGCAGGTACCTCCTGATATTTTCTTATTACGAAGTACATTGTCGTTCCGGTTCCTTCCTTACTTGTCGCCCAGATCTTTCCACCGTGCTCTTCCACAATCTTCTTCACAATCGACAGTCCGATTCCGCTGCCGCCTTTTGACGAATTCCGTGATGCATCCGTTCGGTAAAAACGATCAAAAATATTCGGAAGTTCCTTTGCTCCGATGCCTTTTCCATTATCTTCAAGCTCAACCTGAATGAAATCTCCCACGTCTTTGATCCTCAGATTGATAATTGCCTGTTCTTTATCCATATATTTCAGTGAATTTGAAATAATGTTATTGATTACTCGCTTTAACTGCTCTGCATCTGCAATGATCTTAACACTGCTGTCCACATAATTAAAATAAGTAAAACCAACTCCCTTTGCACTCAGTTCTAATTGAAGATCCTCTGCACAGTCATCAAAATAATCTGCTACAAGGAGCGTTGCAAAATTATATGGGATTCGATTCGTATCAATCTTTGAATACAATGTCAGCTCATTAATCAGCCTCTCCATTTCTGTTGCTTTATTGTAGATTGTCCGAACATATTTATTCATCTTTTCAGGTGTATCGGCAACTCCATCAATAATTCCTTCTGCATAACCTTTGATTGCTGTAATCGGAGTTTTCAGGTCGTGAGAAATATTACTGATCAGTTCTTTATTCTCCTGGTCAAATTTCAGCTTCTCTTCCGCATTATCCTGAAGCCTTTTTCTCATTTCTTCAAAGTTCTGGCACAAACTTCCAAGCTCATCATCTGTCTCCGGTTCCAATTCAAAATCCAGATTACCTTCTTTGATATTATTTGCAGCATCCTGCATCTTTGCAATCGGCTGTGAAATTCCCCGGTAGATCCATATAATCATCAGTGACGCCGTCAGCACAAGTGTAAGAATCACTGCCAGCAGAATATCAATCAGGAATTCCTTTACTTCCGGCATAACTTCTCCCACATCTGTCACAATAAAGGCGCTGCCCTTAGATCCATCACTGTATTTAAAGTCTACCTGCTTTAATAATACCGGAAGCTCCCCTCCAAGATAAACCCCATTTTCAGAACCTGATGTATCTGAATTGTACGCCGGAAGTTCTGCTATTACTCTTGTGGTTCCTTCCAGTTCTTCTCCAAGAAATACAATTGTATCTGCCTTTCTTACAAGAAGATATGAATTTTTCTTTAAAAGCTGTCTGTTAAATGTTTCCAGATATGTGGCGTCTTCAAGTTGTGTCGGTTTACACCTTGCTACGTCTGTCAGTTCATGATAAGAGGCTTCTGTCAGCCTGTTAAATATCTGAGTTGGATTAGAAAATGTCTCGTAGGTTGTCCCTGTAATTCCATATGTTTTCTCAATTGCTTTAATCTGATACTGTCCAAATCCTACAATTGCCAGTGATGTCAAAAAAACCGGAAGTGTGATGACTGTAATAAATGCTATGATCAGCCTCATTTTCAGCTTCATACATCTACATCCTTTCACTTTGTTTCTCTTTCTTATCATACCATAAGTCTGCCGGCAATTCACGAAAGCACACATAAACATTTATAAATTTTTTGTAAAATAGCTTGTGTATCTGTACATTAAAAGACGCCGTTTTTACAAAACGGCGCCTGGATAAGCAAATATTTTTTACCAGAATATTTCGTTTTCTTTTCTTTCCCGGAAAAGCGGTTCCATCTTTTCTGCAACTGCGTTCAGCATCATTTCATCCAAATGTTTTGCATTCTCTGGACAAACCTGAATACATCTCATACAGGAAATACATTTTTCCTCATCGACGGTTCCCGGCGCTTCCGATGAAAGCGCATCTGCGGACATGCTTTGACACATGCACCGCACTGATTACATGTCTCGGATGTGATTGGCTTAAACGGAACTCCATTGTACTCTTTATAAGGTCTGTTTCCTTTCACGTTCAATTCTCCGCTGACCGACTGTGACAATTTATCTTTCAGCTGCTGTGCAAATTCCTTTAACTGCGCTTCATCTTTTGCATCAGGTCTTCCTGCTGCATACTGCCGCATCAATGAATGTTCTGCAATTGCAGTAATACCGCTTGCACAGATAAAATTCTGCTGCTTTGCCACATCATATAGTTCCAGAAGTGTATCATCGTAATCTCTGTTTCCATACACAACTACCAAAACAGCTTTTGCTCCATTTCCACTGAGCTTTTGAAGACGTTCCACTGCAAGTGCCGGCACACGTCCGCCATAGGACGGAACGCTGATAAAACAGATATCTTCTGCTGTCAGCTGAACCTTCTCATAATCTGTCGTTCTATCACACAAATCAATCTCCGTATAGTTTTCTGCAAATTCTTTTGCAAGAATATCTGCGACTTTCTTTGTTCCATTCGTTGGACTAAAAACAATAGAATATGTACTCATTTCTTATCTCTCCCTTAATTTTCTTCTGCTAAAATCGCTGCTCCGATCGCGCCGGCATAACGCGCTAACGGTTTACTTGTTACCGGAGCATTTAATGCTTTTGACAACCGTTCAAGTACATACTCATCCTCACAAAGTCCTCCTGTAAGAAAATACTTATCAGCAGGCACTTGTGATACAAGCTGAACAACTTTTGTCACAACGGATTCAATAACTCCATTGGCAATATCTTCCCTCGGCGTTCCCTTACCAATCAAAGAAATAACTTCTGATTCCGCAAATACTGTACACATAGAGCTGATGGTGATCGGATTTCCTTTTCTCGCAAGCTGAGAAAGCTCATCCTGTGTCAATCCAAGCCGGTTCGTCATGACTTCAATGAACTTTCCTGTTCCTGCTGAACATTTATCATTCATGATAAATTTCATAATTCTTCCTTTTTTTAAAGAAATCCCTTTCGTATCCTGACCACCGATATCAATGACTGTTCCATCTTCTTCAAATAAAAACTGTGCACCTTTTCCGTGACAGGTAATTTCTGTTACAACATCATCCGCATATGGAACAGAAATACGACCGTATCCTGTTGCTACATACTTGCTGTTCTCTTTTGTAATTCCCTCTGCTTCCAGCATCGTATAGATTTTCTCTGCGACTTTTCTACTGCTGAAGCCTGTATCTAAAAGCAGTGTTTTTACTACTTTATGATCCTTAACTACTGCTACTTTTGTTGCGCTGGATCCAATGTCTATCCCTACCTGATACATGATATTCTTTTTCTCCTTCAACAACCTGATTATAAAATCTCAAGAAATGCTCCAATTCTTGTTTCAAGCTGTCCACTGTCTGTCGGAGAATAGTCTGTCTCTAATTTCATATATGGAATTCCCATATCTTCCACTGCTCTTCTCATTGCTGTAGATTCTACGTTAAATGTATGACATGCCTGAAGTACCACTTCTACAACACCGTCTACTTTATATTTCTCGATCATGGCTTTTGTATTTTCAATTCTTGCATCATTTCTTGTCATAACTGAACAATGAATTTCAAGATAACGGTCTGCAATTGCCTGGATGATATCGTCTGCTTCTTCATCTACTAGCATTCTCTGCGTTCTCTCACCGCCGCAGTCATCGATACATACAATTACCCCACCATTATCCTCAATCACATTCGCTACCTTCTGAATAACTCCAAAGGATGGACAGCCTGTCAGAAGAATTCTCTTAGCGCTCTTCGGAATCGGATGTTCTCCTGCCTCATAAGCAGCTTTGGATTTCTCAAGCAATCTCTCAATTCCGGCAATCTGATCTTCAATTCTAAAGGCAAATGTCCCTTGCTGAAGTGTGATCAGCATTTCTGTTCCTTTCATTGGCGGCGGACACTGTCCCTGTAATTCAAACATTTCACACATGAGTTTTCTCAAGCGGTTTCTATCATGGGCTGCTTTTCTCAGCTGCTCGTCTGTAATCTCGATATTATATTTCTCTTCCAGACGTTTCTTCAAAAGCCGAAGTTCTTCTGCCCAAATCTGTTTCGCATATGCACGTTCCTGACTTTGTGGAAGATGAAGTACATACATCTCTTTCAGATCATTCAACAGCTCATACATCTTTTTCTTTCCATCACATGTTGTTTCTCCAATGATCATATCTGCAAAATATGTAAATGGACACTTATCTGTATATGCAAATCCATAAGTTGCTTTAATCAATGGACAGAGATTTTTCGGAAGATCTAACTCTGCATCTGACACCGTCTCATTACTTGTACCACACAATGCCACGGAAGAGATTCCACCTGCATCCATAATCTCCAGTGGTGTGTAAGAGCATAAAAATCCTACTAATTTTCCGCCATTTTCTTTAAATTCTTTTACCTTTAAGAATGCTGCTTTTCTCGCATCTACAAATTCATCAAAGGTTTTTGGTAATTCCAGTTCTAATCCTTCTGTTCCCATATTTATTTTCTCCTTCACTTGTTTTTAATATTATTGTATCTAGCTTAGAAATGAGCGTCAAATAGGTATTGCGTATAAATTGTACTATTCATTGTCTTTATCTATAGCTTTCACAAAAAAACGGAGACACTGCTGCTGCAATATCTCCGCTTAATTGTTCCGCTATTTTCTTTTATAAATAACTCTTCAGTGTTTCCACTTTATCTAATTTCTCCCACGGAAGATCCAGATCGTTGCGTCCGAAATGTCCGTAAGCTGCTGTCTGTTTGTAGATCGGACGGCGCAGATCTAACATTTTGATAATTCCTGCCGGACGAAGGTCAAAGT
The DNA here is from genome assembly GCF_003458885.1 of Coprococcus sp. AF21-14LB. Lineage (NCBI taxonomy): Bacteria > Bacillati > Bacillota > Clostridia > Lachnospirales > Lachnospiraceae > Coprococcus > Coprococcus sp. AF21-14LB. The sequence continues at coordinate 40,082 of NZ_QRVX01000010.1, forward strand.
TCTCTCTGACAATCTCAACTAATTTAGATTCTGCAATCTTACCTGTACCAAAGGTATCGATCATAATTGATGTCGGATGTGCAACACCGATCGCATAAGAAAGCTGAATCTCACATTTCTTTGCAATACCTGCTGCCACGATATTTTTGGCAACATAACGCGCTGCATAAGCTGCTGAACGGTCTACCTTTGTACAGTCTTTTCCGGAGAAAGCACCACCACCGTGACGAGCTGTTCCACCGTAAGTATCAACAATAATCTTGCGTCCTGTCAGTCCGCTGTCACCGTGAGGTCCACCGATTACGAAACGTCCTGTCGGGTTGATGAAGAATTTTGTCTTCTCATCAATCATCTCTGCCGGAAGGATCGGCTCAAATACATGTTTCTTAATATCGGCATGAATCTGCTCCTGTGTAATATCCGGATCGTGCTGTGTAGAAAGTACAACAGCATCCAGACGGCACGGAACACCTTCTTCATCATATTCTACTGTAACCTGTGATTTTCCATCTGGTCTCAGATATGGAAGTGTACCGTTCTTTCTTACTTCTGTCAGTCTTCTTGATAACTTATGTGCAAGAGAGATCGGATATGGCATATATTCCTCTGTCTCGTCACATGCGTAACCAAACATCATTCCCTGGTCTCCGGCTCCGATTGCGTCCAGCTCTTCATCTGTCATTGTATGCTCTTTTGCTTCGAGCGCCTTATCTACTCCAAGAGCGATATCTTCTGACTGCTCATCGATCATTGTGATGACACCACAGTTATCTGCATCAAATCCGAATTTTCCTCGTGTATATCCGATTTCGCGAACTGTTTCACGCACAATTTTCTGGATATCTACGTAAGCATTCGTTGTAATCTCTCCCATAACCATAACCATACCTGTTGTTGTGGCTGTCTCACATGCAACACGGCTCATTGGATCCTGTTCCATTAACGCATCCAGGATCGCATCTGAGATTGCGTCACACATTTTATCCGGATGTCCTTCTGTTACTGATTCTGATGTAAATAATCTTCTTTCCATCTTAAAGTCCTTTCTTAACTATCATACATTGAAAAAACAGCCCGAATAATCGGACTGTTTCTCTATCTTAAACAATCCTCTTATTGTTCGATCACTCGCTCAGGCTGGCACCTTCCTCAATATTTGAGAGGTTGCCGTGGCTTCACAGATCCTTTGTATCTCCACCACTCTGAATAAAAGGCTATTTCTTCTCTTTTCATTTGCTGCACGATATACATTATACCGTTTTTCCGGAAATGTCAAGCAATTTTTTCGCTTTCCTCCGGTGTTATTCCTAATGCTTTTTTCTTAGCTGACTTTCAGCTTAAATTTCTTAATATCTTTCTCTGTCTCTACTTTCTCAATCAAACCGCCAAGACGTCTGAGCTTCTCTTCAAAGCACTCATATCCTCTCTGGATATAAACGATATCGTCCACGATCGTAATTCCATCTGCCACAAGTCCGGCAATACAAAGCGCTGCACCGGCTCTCAGGTCCGGAGCGCTCACTCTCGCACCGGAGAATCTCTCCACGCCTTCGATCGTTGCAGAATTCCCCTCTACTTTAGAAACGCCGCCCATACGAGCCAGCTCATCCAAATATTTGAAACGATTTTCAAAAATACTTTCTGTAATCGTACTTGTCCCTTCTGACAGAGATAACAGTACTCCCATCTGCGGCTGCATATCTGTCGGGAAGCCCGGATATGGAAGTGTCTTTACCTGTGTATGTCCCAGACGCTTCTTCGCCACAACTCTTACTGCATCATCAAATTCTTCTACTTCGCATCCAATCTCTACAAGCTTCGCTGTCGTTGCCTCAAGATGCTTTGGAATCACATTCATTACCGTTACATCTCCGCGGGTAGCTGCTGCTGCAAACATAAATGTACCGGCTTCGATCTGATCCGGAATAATAGAGTAAGATGTTTTATTTAACTTGGAAACCCCTTTGATACGAATTACATCTGTTCCTGCTCCCTTAATATTAGCGCCCATGCTGTTCAGGAAATTGGCAACATCTACAACATGCGGTTCTTTTGCAACATTCTCCAGAATGGTATTCCCCTCTGCCATCGCTGCTGCCATCATGACATTGATCGTCGCTCCGACACTAACAACATCAAAATACAGATGTGTTCCCTTCAGTCTCTCTGCCTCTGCAAGAATTGAACCATGCTCAATCTCAACCTCTGCCCCAAGAGCGCGGAATCCTTTCAGATGCTGATCAATCGGACGGCTTCCGATATTGCATCCGCCCGGCAATGCAACTTCTGCTCTTTTGTATTTTCCTAACAAAGCACCCAGCAGATAGTAAGATGCACGAATCTTCTTGATATAGTCATATTCAATCGCAAGATCACTAATCGTGCTTCCATTAATCTTGACAGTATGTCTGTCAATTCTCTGTACAGTTGCTCCAATTCCACTGATTGCCTCAAGCAATACATTAATATCATTCACATCCGGAAGGTTATCGATTGTTACTGTCTCATCCGTCATGATCGCTGCCGCGAGAATTGCAAGCGCTGCATTCTTTGCACCGGCAATCTCAACTTCGCCAACGAGCGGATTACCACCTTTAATTATATACTGTTCCATATCGCACCTCGATTATCGATTTCTATTTACAGATCCAATTTATTTTTCTAAAAATCTTATTTCCAAAAATAAAAAAAGAAAGCCTCTAAAAGCTTATAATCTTTACCATTATAGCATAAAATACGGATTTGTAAAATATTTTTTATTTTCCAACGTTTCGCAGACCGCTGAGCGTTCGATTCTATTTACTTATTGTGTCAAAAGACGCTTTCAAGTATACGATGATGTTTCTGTTTTTCATCTGTACTTCTCCCCGGTTTCGCACATGTTCTGCTTTTATTTTATCACAGCGTATTTCTTCCGTAAAGTTGATATTTTCTACAAAAATGCTATGTTTTCCTTTATTTTCCATTAATTATTTAATTTATTTCAAAAGTTCAAACAATATCTAATAAAATTTTCTCCGGCAGTGTCTTTTATCGCACCGTCTTTTATATAATTCCTGAAAAAGAAGTACCTGAACCAGCTCCCGCACTAACTGTTCTCTCTCTCTTGCTCCCCCATAATACTGCATCTGAAGTTCTGCTTCTTCTTTTCTATCACTGGTTTGCATTACCTGATTATAAATCCTGCTGCACATCATGCGGAGCTGAAGCTGATCCGGATATTCATCATAGATCATACTTCCTTCATATTCCATCCGTTCACATTCTGCCTCCACATGAGGGAGGATCTTCTTTGCCAGATCCGGATACATACTTTTCATGTACTCAAAATCTCTTCGATCGATTTTTTCATCATCATATGCAAGGGGCATTGGATAAGTCATATAATATGGTAGACGATATTCCATGTTCTGCACTCCATTTCAGTTTAATATAGTTTACCATATGAAAAATTCTCTAAAATGTGAAAAAAGCTGCCGCTCACAATCTGTATTGCAAGCAACAGCTTTCTTTACTTCTATTTAATTGTTATTCAGATTCCAGGTCTCTATGCCTTTTCACTGTAATGATGAGCCTCTTCCAGCATCATATCTTTTACTTTCATCAACCGGATCTGAGAGCTTCGCTCATTCTCATCCAGTTTCATTGTAATGTATTTGATATTTTCCTGTGCCTCCGGAATGATTACATGCTCAAGCGCATTTACACGCCGTCTTGTTTTCTCAATCTCAGATGCCATGAGCTGGCAGGCTTTCTCTACCTCTGCAAGTCTTAACATATCCGGCAGAATATCCGCAAGTGACTTCACCGCTCCGTCAAGATCGCTGGATGTAAATGCAAAACCATATGAATAGATATCATTTGCATCTGCAGTTCTTGTGTGGTATTCCATAACCGGAATATCAACACTCATAACGTTTTTATCACTTACTTCCAGATTTACTTCCTGTTTCGGTATCATGAGCGCAGTATTCAGCGTTGCCGCTGACATACCTGCCTTAGCGATTACAAAGTTCTTATTGGCAGAAAGAATCCCGGCTTCTACTTTTTTGCGAAGCTCCATATTCTCACGAACGAGATCAAGGAACTGCCGCATCAGTTCGTCACGTTTATCCTTCAGAAGCTTATGACCTCTTGTAGCTGTGACTAATTTCTTTTTTAATCTTGTCAACTCCATTCGAGTTGGAGTTACCTGGGTAGATGCCAACGATCGTCACCTTCTTTCTAAGTTTCCTTACGGATTATTTTCCGTAATACATATCCAGGAACTTATCATCGATACGTTTCAGCTCACTTCTCGGCAGGATAGAAAGCAATTTCCATCCGATTTCCAGTGTCTCCTCAATCGGACGATCTGTGAAATAACCCTGAGATACATATTCTTTCTCGAATTCGTCTGCAAACTTAGCATAGATCAGGTCGATCTCTGTAAGAGCAGCTTCACCGAGGATTACCATTAATTCCTTCGCTTCTTTACCACGCGCATATGCTGCGAACAGCTGGTTCATTGTATTGGCATGATCCGCACGAGTTTTTCCTTCTCCGATACCTTTGTCTTTCAGACGTGACAGAGACGGAAGAACGTCGATCGGCGGCTGGATACCTTTACGATAAAGATCACGGCTCAGGATTACCTGTCCCTCTGTAATATATCCTGTTAAGTCAGGGATTGGGTGTGTCTTATCATCTTCAGGCATTGTAAGAATCGGGATCATTGTGATACTTCCCTTCTTACCAACCTGACGGCCTGCACGTTCATACATTGTAGCAAGGTCCGTATACATATATCCCGGATATCCACGACGTCCCGGAACTTCTTTACGAGCTGCTGATACTTCACGGAGTGCATCTGCATAGTTTGTGATATCTGTCAGGATAACAAGTACATGCATATCTTTTTCAAATGCAAGGTATTCTGCTGCTGTTAATGCCATCTTCGGTGTAGCGATACGCTCTACCGCAGGGTCATTTGCCAGGTTCATGAAAAGAACTGTTCTATCGATCGCACCTGTTTCTTTAAAGCTTTCTACGAAGAAGTTAGATTCTTCGAATGTGATACCCATAGCAGCAAATACAACGGCGAACGGTTCGTCTGTTCCGCGTACTTTTGCCTGTCTTGCAATCTGAGCTGCCAGGTTAGCATGTGGAAGACCGGAAGCTGAGAAGATCGGAAGTTTCTGTCCACGAACAAGTGTGTTCAGACCATCAATTGCTGATACACCTGTCTGAATGAACTCTTCCGGATAGCTTCTTGCAGCCGGATTCATCGGAAGACCGTTTACGTCCATTCTTGCTTCCGGAAGAATCTCCGGACCATCATCGATCGGACGTCCCAGACCATCGAATACACGGCCAAGCATATCTGCTGATACACCAAGCTCCATGCTTCGTCCGAGGAAACGTACTTTACTGTCGGAAAGGTTGATACCTGTTGAGTTCTCAAATAACTGAACGAGTGCATCACTTCCGTTAATTTCAAGAACACGGCAACGACGTGTTTCGCCGTTGGACAGCTCAATCTCACCTAATTCATCAAATGCTACATCTTCTACGCCGCGTACCAGCATCAGAGGACCGGCAACTTCCTGTATGGTTCTATATTCTTTCGGCATTTAGAAGTCCTCCTTTCCAAGTGTGTTGGCGATTTCTTTGTGAAGCTCTTCGCTCACTTTCTTATATTCTTCTTCAATCTGATCTTCATGTGTATATTTGTAACGTCCGATACGTTCACGAACTGCCAGGTTGATCAAATCATTTAATGGTGCGCCATTTTTCAACGCCTCTACTGCATTGTCATAATATGCAAGCACAAGTTTCATCATCAGGTACTGTTTTCTCAGAGATGTATAAGTATCAATCTCATGGAAAGAGTTCTGGTGCAGGAAGTCCTCACGGATAGAGCGTGATGCTCCATCTTCAGACGGTCTGTCGGTGAAAGTGCATCCATACCTACCATCTTAACGATTTCTTCCAGTTCTGCTTCTTCCTGAAGAAGACTCATCATTCTCTGACGGTCTGCCATCCAGTCATCTGCAACTTCCTTATCGAACCATTTACCCATATCATCTACATACAGAGAGTAACTTGTCAGCCAGTTGATTGCCGGGAAGTGACGTTTGTAAGCAAGTGCGGAATCCAGTCCCCAGAACACTTTTACAATACGAAGTGTTGCCTGAGATACCGGCTCAGAAATATCTCCACCAGGAGGAGATACTGCACCGATTACAGAAAGTGCACCTTCTCTTGCATCTTTACCGAGAGATACTACATGACCTGCTCTCTCGTAGAACTGTGCCAGACGAGAACCGAGGTAAGCCGGATAGCCTTCTTCACCTGGCATCTCTTCCAGACGTCCTGACATCTCACGAAGCGCCTCTGCCCAACGTGATGTAGAGTCTGCCATAAGAGCTACTGAATATCCCATGTCACGGAAATATTCTGCAATTGTAATACCTGTATAGATAGATGCCTCACGGGCAGCAACAGGCATATCTGATGTGTTCGCGATCAGAACTGTTCTCTGCATCAGAGACTGACCTGTTTTCGGGTCTTTCAGTTCCGGGAACTCATTCAGAACGTCTGTCATTTCGTTTCCACGTTCTCCACATCCAATGTATACAACGATATCTGCTTCAGCCCATTTTGCAAGCTGATGCTGAATAACTGTTTTACCACTTCCGAATGGTCCAGGTACAGCTGCAACACCACCCTTAGCAATCGGGAAGAATGTATCAACAACTCGCTGTCCTGTTACAAGCGGCTGACGCGGCGGAAGCTTCTTCTGGTACGGACGTCCTTTACGAACCGGCCATTTCTGTACCATTGTAAGTTCTTTGTCTCCGTCTGCTGTCTCAAGTACTGCAATAACTTCATCTACAGTAAATGTACCCGCTTTGATTTCTTTTACTTTACCTTTCATAGAAGGAGGTACCATGATCTTCTGCTGTACAACGATTGTCTCCTGTACAGTACCAAGAACGTCTCCGCCTTCTACCTCATCGCCAACTTTTGCAACCGGAACGAACTCCCATTTTTTATCTCTTTTCAGAGAAGGAACTTCGACACCGCGCTTCAGGCTGTTTCCACCGGATACCTTCATGATATCATCAAGCGGACGCTGAATTCCGTCATAAATACTTGTGATCAGACCAGGTCCTAATTCTACTGACATAGGTTCGCCGATGGATTCTACCGGTTCTCCTGGTTTTAATCCTGATGTTTCCTCATAAACCTGTACTGAGGCCTCATCTCCATGAATTTCAATGATCTCACCGATCAGACGCTGATTACTTACACGCACAACGTCATACATATTAGCGTCACGCATTCCTTTGGCGATAACCAGCGGTCCTGCAACTTTTTTAATCGTTCCCTTACTCATTTGGACTAATCACCCACTTTCCTATTCATCACCAAATAGAATATCTGAACCAACTGCCTGCTCGACGAATTTCTTAACTGCGTCAACACCTGCACCTGTATTTCCTGATACACCCGGAATCTGAATAATTGCCGGAAGTTTCTCAAGACGATATTTATCTATTTCGTGTTCCAACACAGCTGCCAGAGCTTCTGTAATATAGATTACAGCGTATCCTCCTTTAGCAAGCTGCGTTAACTGTTCTGCTGCCTTCTCCGGGTCCGTAACCGGATATGTGTCAAGACCCAGTGTGGCAAAGCCGTAAATACTGTCATAATCGCCAATTACTGCAATCTTATACATACATTTCCCTTATCCTTTCCCGGATAGACTTCTCCGGAAGCCCATTGAGCTTACCGGAAAGAATAATTCTCACCGTTTTAATTTCATTTTCTCTTGCGATTACATATGCAACAAGAGGACCGATTGAAAATGGATTCCGAATCTGAGGCTTAATCGTCTCAATGATCCGGTTATCACACCAGCACTCAAATGCTGACGGAGATTCCTTCAGTGCTTCGGCTCCCTGTGCATACACAGTTCCGCCTAAATATTCCTGAATTGCTTCCATTCCATTCAGCGCCGCATGGGCAAGATGATCGACACTTAATGTGCCGCACTCTGCCATAGCCTTTTTCATAAATTCCAAAGATTTTGCGGTCTTCTGCGAACGAACTGCAATCTTAATATCTGCAACGGCCACTGTAGACTCTGCATATTCTCTGATCAGATCATCTTCGGCCTTCATACCGGCTGCATAAATAGCATCCAGTGCAGCTTTATCAATCATGATATCGCATAACTGTCCGTCTCTTGTATGCAGAAGTGTGTCATAAGCCTCTCTCGCTGCCTGTGCCATGAATTCCGGAAGTCTGTGAAATTCTTTGCTCTTTACAATATCCAGCATCTCTTCGCCGGAAATTGCTGTATCCTGTACAAAGATATCCAGATGTTCCAAACCGCTGACTGCTGCTTTTACTGCTGCCTTCAGGTTCTGGAACAAATCCGGATATGACAGTACGTCAAAGACTGACATATCGTCTGCCAACTCTTTCATCAGTTCCCATGTTTTTTCACGCTCGCGTGTCAGTATCGCCTCTGCCTCCATTGGAGTATCTGCATCTCCCCAGCCTTTCTCAGACAAAAACTGCAGACACTGCTGTTCTGTCTTACATGTGAGAAGCTGCTCAATCACAGACTTTGAAAATAATGACACTTCCTTCGCTCTGATTCGCGCAACCGCATAGGTGTATTCCTGTTTTGCCATAAGCCAAATCCTCCTTTCGCGGAATGCGCTTTATAAAAATAATATTTTCTGAACTTTGTCCTGTAATTCATCTTTCTGAGAATCAAACAGCGCTCTGAATGTGCAGTTTTCTTCGATGCCTCCATATACAAGCACAAAACCGCCTTCTATCTGTCTGCTCTCTTTTGAAAGGGCAAGTGTTCCGCCTTTTGCGGCGGCAATTTTCTGGATCTCTTCTGCGAATCCATCCGGCATTCTTTCAAGGTCTTTTGCTGAGAAAATAACCTCTCCGTTTTCTGCCAGCGCAAATTTATTCAGCATTGCTTTGATTGTTTCAAAATACTCTGCGTCAGATTTCTGACAGAAAGTTACATATGCCTTGTCGAGGACAGCAGCGATCATTTCCTGCTTCGTCTCCAGAATTTTTGTTCTTCTGGAAAGATCTGCGGAAGATTTTACTCTGTCTTCGTAATTCTTTACGTCAGCTGCAGCCTTTGCTGCAATCTTCTCAGTTTCCTTAGCTGATTCTTCTCTTGCTTTCTGCAGGATTTCTTCTGCTTCCTGCTTTGCATTCTGAATCTTTTCGCCTGCGGAGTTGTTCGCCTCTTCCAGAATCTGGTTTACAATTTTATCTAATCCAGCCATCCTTGAACTCTCCTTCTTTGATTTCTATATTTACATTCTTGATTCCGCTGCAAATTAAACCGGAATAGCACTTACTGCTAAGATAGAGATCAGAAGAGCAAGGATTGCGTATGTCTCAACCATTGCCGGGAACAGCATAGCTTTACCAAACTGTTCTGGTTTCTTTGCTACGATACCGATAGATGCTGCTGCTGTTTTTCCCTGATATTTTCCAGAGATAAGACCTACAATACCGATCGGAAGACATGCTGCAAGGATCAAAAGACCTGTTTTTGGATCGATTGATGCCGGTGTTCCGCCTAACAGACCAATCTTAGATAATGTGATGAATCCAACAAGCAGACCGTAGATACCCTGTGTACCAGGAAGCAGCTGCATGATAAGTACTTTTGCGAACTTACTTGGGTCTTCTGTTACAACTCCTGATGCAGCCTGACCTGCGATACCAACACCGATTGATGATCCTGCACCTGCTAAAAATACAGCTACTGCTGCTCCTAATAAAGCATAAACTAATCCTAATTCACTCATGATATTATTCCTCCTTAATATCAACATATTTTGTTTCTTGTTTAAATGGATTAAACGGGCGTCCGCCGCCTTCGTAAAATTTACCGAAGAACTCTACGAACTGTAAACGGTTCGTGTGCACATATGCACCTAATAAGTTGATTGCCATATTCAGTGTATGACCAACAACAAATACAACAAGGAATCCGATCATTCCGATGATTCCACTTCCAAACATACTTCCCATCTGGTTTACTACAGAAGCGATAACTCCTGTTGCAAGTCCTAATGCAAGTAAACGAGAATAAGAAAGCACATCACTCAGCCAACCTGTAATATTGTACAGATCATAAGCGCCAAGTGCGATACGAAGTCCAAAATTCTTATTGCTTCTTCCTGACATCAGTACGATACCGGCTGCACCAACAATAGCCAGTACTTTCGAGAGCATTGCGATTGCTGGCGGGAATACGATATTCATCTGAGTCATTGATACGAAAATCTGGCTTGGAAGCAGCATTAAGATCAGACCGATCAGCAGCATATACCAAAGAACAACATCACAGATAAAATCCATGTATTTTTTCTCTTTGATACACAGATAACCTTTGATTCCAAGTCCTGTAAAGAGGTGAATCACACCAAATGCCAGAGAGTAGATCAAAAGCTTCATTGGGTCTTTTAATGGTTCAAACCATAGGGGTGGTACGGTTACTTCATGACCGAAGAATACACGAGAGACAACAGATACTACGTCTCCGAATATACCTCCGAACATTAATCCCCAGAATAATGTGGAGAGTCCACAATATTTAAACATACGAATGGTTTTCTGCATTCCCTCACTCATTCTCGGGAATTTCTTTAATACAACTGCACATGCGATAAAAACAATAATTCCATATGCTGCATCAGAAAGCATAAGTCCAAAGAAGAAAATATAGAAGATCGACATAATTGCTGACGGATCTATCTCTCCCTTCTTCGGAAGTCCGTAAGATTCCAGAACGCCTTCTACAGATCCTGCAATCTTATTGTTCTCCAGGAGAACCGGCGCTTCCTCTTCATCCGGAATATCTTCGACATCAATTACAATATCATATTTCGATTCCAGTTTCTTACGAAGCGTATCCACTTTCTTTTGCGGAATATAACCGCTGATAAAGAATGTATCTCTTGACTGCGGAAGCTGTCCGAGTACTTCATATTTCTGAGCACGGACTCTGAAATAATCTGAGATTAATTTCAGATCATCTCTGGCAACTGCCATTTCTCTGATCTGCTTTTCAATCTGTTCATTCTCTTCTGCGATTTTTGCTGCACTTTCTTGTAATTCCTGCTTAAATTCACGCGGAATTTTTCGGATATTCTGAGCTGGTCTTGAAAAACCGATGCTTCGAAGAGCTTTTTCAAACTCTTTCACATCTTTCTTCAGGCAAACTGCCGCAATACATGTCTGATCGCTGTCGGATGAAATTACCTGAATATCCATCGCTTCCAGCTCCGGCTGCGCCTCAGCTATCTTTGTGTAGATATCATCAAGCGTTACCTGACTGTTAATACTTCCAATCAATACTGCAGCATCTTTTGTTCCCTGAATATCCATCGGAACATCCAGGTCAAGCCACGGAGTCAGCGCTTCAATCTGGTTCTCCACCTTCACGATTGCCGCCTTGTTCTCTGCAAGCTTTTTCTTCAGACCAAGTATCTCATTGGCTGTATGGATAATCTCGTCTTTTCGTTCTGCCGTCTCATCATAAACTGATTTATCAATGAGAGCTTTGCCTTCCAGTGAAGAAAACATTGACGTCTTCTCCGGTGCAAATTCCTGCAGAACTTCAAGTGCATTGTCTGCCAATACCGCATTCTTATCAAATGTCTGACGGGATTCTACCGTATCCATCTTCCGAAGAGAATGTTCCTCTTCTTCCGGAAAAGATACATTTACTTCCAATGCCCCAAAAGCCTGAAGTTCTTCCAATATTGCTTTTCGCTTTTTCTTCAATGCACAGATACTAAATCTCTGCATTTGCAATACTGCCATTACCAACTCCTCCTTTCTCTATTTTTTTAGTTTGAAACTGCATTTTCAGGATTGTATTTATTTTAGTACAAAATTTGTAGCTAAAAAAATACAGCGGTTAATAAAGACTTGAAATCACCATCTCAATGGCTTTATTCTCTTTTTCCGCTGCCCTCTGCTTTAACGCTGCAATTTCTTTTTCTGTTTCGGAATCAAAAATCTTCATCTCACTCTCAGCTTTGGCTTTTGCTGCCTCAAGCGCTTCTGCTGCGTGTTCACGAGCTTTTTTTGCTTCCTCTTCCTTTAGAGTTTTTGCATCCTGATTTGCCTGCTCTCTTAAGGAAATCACTTTTTCATCGGCCTCTTTAAGAATAGTTTCGGCCTTATTCTCGGCATCTTTGACTGCCTTGATTGTTTCCTGTAACACACAATCACCACCCTTCGTATTAACTAATAGTATCATACCGTTTTAATTTTATCAATCAATTTTAGTAATTTTCCACAATTTTAATATTTGACTTTTTTATTTAACAAATCTTTTAGACTGGAATGTTCCTACCACTCCAGTCTATGCAAATGTCCCTCCAGATTCATTCCTGCAAAACCATTCTGACGAAGCGCCTCATAGAGAACGACAGCAACTGAGTTGCCAAGATTCAGCGAACGTATCTCTCCAAGCATTGGAATCCTAATACAGTTTTCTTTATGCTGTACAAGAATCTCCTCCGGTATACCTGCACTTTCTTTTCCGAACATAATATAACAGTCTGGTTCAAAATTCACTTCTGTATACACATGAACTGCTTTTGTTGTTGCCATATACATTTTTTCCTTTGCTGCCGGGTTCTTTTCCAGAAAATCTTCATAGTCAATGTAGGTTGTCACATCAAGATCATCCCAATAGTCCATTCCCGCACGCTTAATCGCTTTTTCATTTAATCGGAATCCTAACGGTTCGATCAAATGAAGTCTTGTCCCGGTAGCCACACAAGTTCTTCCGATATTTCCCGTATTAGCCGGAATTTCCGGCTCAAACAAAACAATATTAATCATGATTTTTCTCCCTGCGTAATTTTATAATAAAACGTTCCAGTCTGGAAATTGCTTCCTTTAAGTCTTCCAGAGAATATGCGTAAGAAATTCTAAGGAACCCTTCTCCGCAATCGCCAAATGCTGTGCCAGGAACAACTGCGACTTTCTCTTCTTCCAAAAATTTCAGCGCAAATTCTTCTGATGTCATGCCAAATTCTTTGATACATGGAAATACATAAAATGCTCCGAACGGTTCAAAACACGGCAGCTCCATACGCTCAAATTCATGCATCAGAAACCGTCTTCTCTGATTATAGGCTTCACGCATTTCTTCTACTTCCTTCTGACAGTGACGCAGTCCTTCGATTGCCGCATATTGACTATTCGTAGGCGCGCACATAATTGCAAATTGATGGATTTTGATCATCTGCTCAATAATCTCTTTTGGCCCGCAGGAATATCCAAGACGCCAGCCTGTCATGGCAAATCCTTTCGAAAATCCATTGATCAGAATGGTTCTCTCCTTCATTCCCGGAAGCGACGCAATAGATACATGTTTATTCCCATAAGTAAGTTCCGAATAGATTTCATCAGAAATGACATAAAGATCATATTTTTCCACGAGCGCTGCAATTGGGCGGAGATCTTCTTCCGTCATGACAGAACCTGTCGGATTATTCGGAAATGGAAGTACAAGGATCTTTGTCTTTGGTGTAATATATGCCTCCAGCTCTTTCGCAGTTAATTTAAACTGATTTTCATTTTTCAGCGGAATTGTTACCGGAACACCGCCTGCCAGTTCAGTACATGGCAGATAAGAAACATAACTTGGCTGAGGAATCAGCACTTCGTCTCCCGGATCTAACATTGCGCGGAGAGCAATATCAATTCCCTCGCTTCCTCCGACCGTTACAACAACTTCATTAGCCGGATTATATTCTACATTCACTGTGCGTTTGAGATATTTCACAATTTCTTCTTTCAGTTCTTTAAGTCCTGCGTTGGATGTGTAAAATGTGCGCCCTCTTTCCAGAGAGTAAATTCCTTCTTCCCGAATTCGCCACGGAGTATCAAAATCCGGCTCTCCAACGCCAAGGGAGATCGCATCTTCCATTTCACTTACAATATCGAAAAATTTACGAATACCGGACGGTTTTATTTCTGTTACAACTTTTGATAATGGATTTCTCATTACAGACTCACCGGTATCCTTTCTTCTTTCTCTTTTACATTCATAATTGTTCCGTGATCTTTGTATTTTTTCAAGATAAAATGTGTCGCTGTGGAAATCACTTCATCAATCGGAGAGAGCTTATCAGAAACAAACTGTGATATTTCCATTAAAGTTCTTCCCTCAATCGTAACAAGAAGGTCGTATGCCCCGGAAATCAGATACACAGAATTTACTTCCGGATAATTATAAATGCGCTCCGCAATCCGCTCAAATCCTCTGTTGCGCTGCGGCGTTACCCGCACCTCGATCAGCGCAGTAACAGAATCTGTTCCGGCTTTTTCCCAATTGATCAGTGTATGATAACCGCAAATAATATTTTCCTTCTCCATCTTAGCGATCTCATTTACAACTGTTACTTCATTTGTTCCTAGCAGAACTGCCAGTTCACTTGGATCAACTTTACTGTTCTTTTCCATGTATTTTAAAATCTGTGTTCTCATATCCATTTCGCATTCCTCCTGTCTATGCTTCTTTCTCATCTGCAAACAGCTTCATAAGCTCATCTGCTGCCGGACGATCCAGATAGCTGACTTCTTCGCCTCGCATTAAAATTCTGTCATTGCCGTCTGTGAATCTTCCGATTACTGCTGCCGGAATATGCGCCCTGCGAAGTTCCTCCACAAGTCCCGCACCATCCTCTGCCGCAATCAGCAGACATCCCGCAGATGTTAGTTCATAAGGGTTCAAATGGCAGAATTCGCATATTTCTACAGTCTCCTGCCGGATCGGAAGTTCCCGCATCTCCACGCACATACCAAGTCCTGCAGAATCCGCCATCTCCCAGAGTGCGCCAAGTACCCCTTCTTCTGTGATTGTATGCATTGCTGATGCTTTGTACTTTCTTGCGATCTCAGCTTCTTTTTGTACAAACAGATACTTCTTCCAAAGTTCAGTCTGTTTCAAAAATGCCGGAACAAATCGCTCTTCCAGTTCTTCTTTTCGTTCTTCTAACGCCCGCAGCGTTCCTTCCATCCCGATCCACTTTGTCAGCACCAGCTCCTGACCTGCTTTCGTGTCAAAAACCCGACACATTTCTTCCTCTTTCACAAGCCCTGCCGCTGTAACGCTTACAATCGTTGTAGAGATAACCGGACAGATTTCCACTTTCACATCCGCAATCTGGAATCCCTGCTCTTCTGCCGCCTGCTCCATCTCAGCTACCATTGCTTTTAGCCTTGATTCATACGCATAGGCTGTCAGCATGATCCTTGCACTCACTCCGACCACGGATGCCCCGTGCGCTGCCAGATCATTTGCCGCCGCCGCTATCGCATAGACTCCCAAATCTTTCTGGTTTCCATATCTTGCTGCCTCCGCGAGAAGTATTGACTCCCCTTCTCCCGGTTTCAGCCCCCAGCACGTCTCTTCCACCGTCATCTCCGGGAAAATTTCCCGACGTTTTGATTTCAACTGTTTTACACAGATCTCTTTCTTACTGTCTGTGTCACTTTTCCTAGTTTCATCCTCGTCCCCCTTATATGGTCTGTCAATTACATCAAATACGGAATAATCATTGTCAATACCATTGCCACAATTACAATTAATGTAATGACAGCAATCATCTTACGCGTTTTTTTATTAAAAAAATTCATGGATTTTTCACCTCCGATTACTTATTTGCCATTTTATACTCTTTGCCGTCATTTTGCAAGAAATAACATGCCGCCTGATGGTCGAGCGGATTGCGATCCTGATAATCAAAAAGTACATAAACCGGCTCTTCTTTTCCGCAAATATTTTCAGAAGCTCTGGTAAATTTCTCCACATGAGTCATTTTTCTCATCTGACGCTTGTCATACCCTGCATATCCTCTCAGGCAAACCGGTTCTTTTGCCTCTCTGTCATAGAATTCTTGAAGCCATTCTTTCGTCACAAGTGATTCTCCTGCAAAATCCGGACGAGTCTTTGCATTTTCTCTCAAATATAGATCAAATGTCAGCAGTTCTTTGTAGAAGTCTTCCTTGTCAGGACAGATTTGTTTCACAAAATCCAGCAGTATCTCATATCTTGTCACTCTCGAATGACTCATCTGATGAAGCCTATGTTGTTCATAAAATACTGCCAGCGATTCATACATCTGAAACGCAGAAGAAAATTCTCTCTCCAAAGCTTTCAATGTATATTGGAACTGTCCGCTGTTATAATAGACTTCCACCATCTCCTCTATCCCTTTTAATTTAAGTACGTCTGCATATGGCAGCCACTTTGTATACAGTACTTCATATGGCGGCTCATTTTTATACACAAGTCCATACTTGTCTTTTGCTTCTTCCATATGAGAGCCTTTCAGTACCTTCAAAAACCCAAGCTGCAGCTGCTCCGGTTGGAGTGCATACACATCATCAAAGGATTTTCCAAAACTTTCATAATCCTCAAACGGAAGTCCTGCAATCAGATCAAGATGCTGGTGTACATTTTTGTTTTCATTTAACTCCCGCACAATTCTTGCAACTTCTTCAAACTTCATCGTCCGGCGGATTTCCCGGATTGTTTCCGGATTCGTAGACTGCACTCCTATCTCAAGCTGAATCAAACCCGGACGCATTGATCTGATCAATGCAATTTCTTCTTCATTCAGAAGATCTGCTGAAATTTCAAAATGAAAATTCGTCACACCATTATCATGTTCCTTAATATAAGACCACACTGCCATTGAATGTTCATGGCGGCAGTTAAACGTCCGATCTACGAATTTTACTTGCGGCACTTTCGCATCCAGAAAGAATTGCAGTTCTTTCCTGACAAGATCCAGCTTCCGGAAACGAAGACATTTATCTACAGAAGACAGACAGTAGCTGCACCGAAACGGACAGCCCCGGCTCGATTCATAATAAATAATCTTATTTTCAAATAATGTCATATCTTCATATACAAAAGGCACTTCACTCAGATCCATGATCTCCCGCCATTCATTCTCTGCGATCACACCGTCTGTCCGGCGAAATGTGATTCCGGTAATATCTCCCAGATCATCCTGTGTTTTTTCCTTGCAGTGATAGCAGTTCAGCAATTCAAGAAATGTTTTTTCTCCCTCACCTTTCATAACGCCCGTCAACTCCGGCAGTCGTTCCAATACGTTCCGGCTGTCATAGGACACTTCCGGACCGCCTGCCCACAGAATCGTCTCCGGCAAAATTTTGTGAATTTCTTTTATAAGTTCTTCTACATACCGCAGATTCCATATATAACAGGAAAAACACAGCATATCCGGCTGTCGCTTATAAAGATCCATTAGGATATCGTCTGTCTGCTGGTTAATCGTATATTCCGCAATCTCTATTTCTGATGCAAATGTCTTCGCATATGCTTTCAGACTGTACACAGCAAGATTGGAATGTATATATTTGGCATTCACTGCTGCTAACACTATCTTCATATCGTATCTCCTCCCGAAGTATTTTCTATATAGAAAAAAGCACCCATACCGGATGCCGATTCAAAACTCTTTTCTCTTTACGTGCGTTACACTTCGAACAGTCTCCCCCGAACGTTACTCTGGCAGTAAACTCAGCCAGGCACCCTCACAACACCCGAAAGCATCTGCTTAGTGCTGCTTCGTTCCCGACCTGACACGGTTCACAGAGTCTCGCCGCGTGAGACCCAGACATCAACGCCACTTACCAGAGGCAGCTTCGCAAAAGAAAGCCCTCCGTGTAACATCACCCCCACTATAGCGGATTGTAGGTACAAGGTACCGCTAACACCCCGGCTGCACGTTCTATTAGTATATCGTATTTCTGTAGATATATCAATCATTTTTCTCAATTTTCTCACATTTTTTCTCTTCATTTTTCGCCGCTTTTTTCTTTTCCCGCAGCTCTTTAAAAAAATTTTTCATCATCTGACTGCATTCCTCTTCCAACACCCCTGTCACAAGCTCTGCCTGATGATTAAACTGAGGTACGTCAAGAAGATTCAAAATAGAACCTGCACATCCCGCTTTCGGATTCATGCATCCAACTACTACTTTCGGAATACGCGCCTGAATAATCGCCCCGGAACACATCTGACATGGCTCCAACGTCACATACATTGTACAGCCTTCCAGTCTCCAATCATCCAGCTTTCGGCTTGCTTTGCGTATTGCAAGCAGTTCTGCGTGTGCCAGTGTATTCTTATCAATCGTTCTGCGGTTATATCCTCTCGCGATCACTCTGCCTTCATATACGATTACGCAGCCAATCGGCACTTCTCCAATGGCATAAGCTTTTCTTGCCTGACGTATTGCTTCTTTCATAAACCGTTCATCATCTGTAAGTTTCTTCATCATCTATTCCCCTTCCAGTTCCCTGCACCAATATCCAAAATCATTTTCTCTGTCACATTCCTGCGGCGACAGTATAATACTATCCTCCGAAATGCGGCAAAACTCCGAAAATCCAAACGAACGAGCCGCTGCTTCTTCTCTTCGATGGTAGATGCCCGGCACGCCAAGATACCGTTTTCCCTCATCTGTAATCAGCAAAAGATGTCGATAATTATAATAACCATGAAGCAAAAAACTATTATTCGCAAGATACCAGTTCTTTTGAGGCAGTTTTTTCATATCCTCTCGCATAATTTTACAATATCTCTGCTCCTGTCTGTTCTCATTGCTTTCTTCCGACTGCTCTTCTGCAACGGCTTCCGGCTCTTCTTTTCCTTCCTCTTCGGCGCCAGTTCCCGGCTCTTCTTTTCCTTCCTCTTCGGCGCCAGTTCCCGGCTCTTCTTTTTCTTCCTCTCCGGCATCCGTTCCCGGTTCTTTCTCTATAACTCCTTCTTCGGCACAGGCCTCTAATATTTCCGACACCTCTGCTTCCACCGATTCCTCCGAAGCCATATCTTTTCCCATACTGGGACGCTCCTCTCTCGGAACTGCAGGCTCCATCTGATCTAACGGAAGTACACCCTCATCCCACACCGCAGCATATGTACCCTGTCCGTTTGTCTCAAGCATGATTCCTCTCAGTTCTTCCAAATCTGCATATGGCTCAATTTCTTCCCTGTCATAGACAAGACGGCAGCTCAAGATTGACTGCACATGTTCCAGCTGTCCCATCAAAATCCCGCGGCATCTCTTTCCTTCCATATAAACAAGATACACTCTGATATCTGCATTATTCAGAAATGTTCCTCTCCCATGTATTTGCAGCGTTCCTCCTTCTTCTCCCTGATCCACCTTTACAAATCCAACATTCCGAACCCTTTGCTCGTCCTTATATTCATAAAGATATCGAATAAAACTTTCCATACTCCTTACCTTCCCATCATTTCTTTTTATTAGTTTATTCCGGGAAATAAGGAAAAAGAACTAAGAGACCATTGCATTCATCTCCTGATACAGACGTTTCGCATAACTATCCGTCATTCCACAAATATAATCCGTCACAAGAAGCAGTCTAAGATACAGCCTCTCTTCCTCTGACTTGCCCTTTGCATGACAATGATAAGCATTTCTGTAATTCTCAGAAATAAAAGATACAAGCCGCTTCTCAATAGAGTTTAATTTGCGGTCAGTATCATAATAAATAATCGCTCCCACAAACTTATCCATCAGAAAATGTACCATCACCGATTCTGTCACTTCCATTCTATAAATTGTATTCGTGTCGAACACTTTTTTATATGCCAGATTTCCAAGAAGTTCCATAAGTTCTTCTCCGGCTGTTCCTTCAAAGAGATCTGTCTTTTTCTCTCCGGCCATAATCTTATTATAATTTTGTGTAAACCCTTCCGTAGCACACTGTATCAGATAGGACTGTGCCCGTACAAGCCAGTTTTTGACCGCATACTCTGCCGGATCTTGCAAGTTCTTTTCTTCTGCTCTGCGGTAAAGCCGCTCTAATGTCCCTAACGCATCAAATCCGGTCTGCATCTGCATGTTCCCCAACTCCTGTTTCAATATTTCATAAGAAACAAAACCTTTTACAAATGCATCTTCAATATCAGCTGTCTTATATGCCAGATCATCTGCCGCTTCTAAAATATAGGTAAGTGGATGCCTGCACTTCCCGGCTCCGGTTTCCTTTGTAATCTCCTCAAACAGCTCTTTCTCTGCATAATAATATCCTATTTTCTTATCTTTCAGATGATCCGAAAGCGGATTAACCTCTAATGATGATACCGGATATTTAATAATCGTATTCAAAAGCCCATATGTCAGATTCATTCCATATTCATCGACAAGAAAATGAAGCTTACTCACAAGCCTCAGTGCCTGTGCATTCCCTTCAAAGTGATAAAAATCCTGCTGCATCTGCTCTGTCAGTACCTCTGTGATTGGTCGCCCATAGAATGTCATCTGCGGCAAATGCTCTTCAAACCATTCTCGGATCGTTATTTCTCCAAAATGTCCAAACGGAGGATTGCCTATATCATGGATCAGGCCGGCGCACTGCACAATATTACACAGGTCTTCTTTCATCTGCGCTGTAAATGTTTCATCACATTTTTGACTTAATATATATTCACCGATATTCTGCCCCAATGATTTGGCAAGAGAAGATACTTCTAACGAATGTGTCAGGCGCGTCCTTATAAAATCGCTTTTATCCAGCGGAAACACCTGCGTCTTATCCTGAAGCCGTCTAAAGGACGCACTCCCGATAATCCTGTGGTAATCTTTCTCAAATTCGCTCCGAAGATCAGAATGATTTCTCTGTCCGGCAGTCTCCCGGCATCGTTTTTCTGACAGTAACCTTTTCCATTCCATACAGTTCCTCCCATTGACTTTTATACAAATCCTCTATGTTAAGAAAGGATGTCTCAAACTTTCATTTGAGACATCCTTTATCGCTTCTTGTAAATACTCCGGATTAATCCAAATAGATCGGCGGCTCATAATCCTTTCCAAGCATTGCTTTCTTGCGTTCCTGATAGCCAAGAAATGCCCATTCTGTCATATCTGTCCATTTATGATCTGCACGGTCATACACTTGTACATAACCGATTCTCTTTGGATGCATACGAACACTGTTCGTCTCATACTCTCTTCCTGTATAAGGATTAATCTCGCCTTTTACTTCTTCTTTTGGTTCCGGTTTTCTTTCTTCTACTGCTTCTTGTGCCGGAATCTGCGCTTCTTCCTGAACATCTGACGCCTGTTCTTCTTCACGCTCTTCTGTATGTGCTTTATTATATCCACGCAGCAGCGGCTTCTTAATATATTCCTTAAAGACATTCGTTACAGCCTTTTTCTTTGCATAAGATTCTTCCTCACTTACCTTATGCTCTGTCTCATCTGCCTCCGCCTTATCTTCCGTCACGTCTTCCTGCGCTGCTGTATCTGCTTCTTGTGTGATTTCCTCGAAAGCTTCTTCCCCTTCAGATGTTACTTCTTCTGTGTCACTATCTTCTACGGACGCTTCTTCCTCTTCTTCAGATACAGATTCTTCCAAAACTTCTTCCTGAACATCTTCGCTTTCCATCTCCTCTGCAGATTCTTCTGCAAAGTTTTCTTCTGTTTCTTCCAGATTCTCAGCTTCTGCCTCTTCCTGTTCAGCCTGTTCTTCCTGTTCTTTCACCGCCTCGCCAAAATCCGCAAGCTCGCCGATTGTCACATCCCTGACCGGACTGTAGATTAGTTCCTCATGGTGATTCGCTCCTGCCACAATGAATCTCTGCACAGGTCCTTCCGGATGCTTCTTCTCTTCCGGATGTGTTGCCTCAACTGCATGCTCTGCCTCCTGCGCTGCCCTCTCTGCGTCATCATCATCCAGAATACTCAAATGAAACGGACACTCCAAAATCTCAGCAATCATGCGCATATCCTGCTCCTGGAAGTTATCTCTTCCAAGCCGCTGTGTCAGGTTCTGTCTCGACATCTTCTTCCCGGTACGTTCTTCTATCGTCTCTGCCAATTCTTTAATCGTCATTCCCTTACGGCTCAAAACAATCTTTACCTGTTCACCAAATGTCAAATCCAACATGTTTCTTCCTCCTCCGTACTATCATATCTCCATTATCCGAAACGTAATTCTTTCTACATAAACCAATTATTTTCTTCTATTATTTTAGCAAATACAATATCATTCGTCAACGCAATCGCTGTCAAATTCCTGACCGATTTCTTCCGGATCTGACAATATTTTCCGCAGAATGTCTAATAGGTTTTTCCTAAATATTCCTCCAATGTAAGACCTGATTCTTTTATCTTCTGCGCCATCTCTCTCCCCACATATCGATAATGCCACGGTTCATAGATAATGCCTGTCAGAGATTGTTTCTCCGGTGGATATCGCAAAATAAAACCATATTCATAGCAGTGTTCCTGAAGCCACTGTGCTTCCATAGTCTCTGCCTGCTTTGCATCAAGCTCCGCATACTGGCTTGAAACGATATCAACTGCAAGTCCAATTCCATGTTCACTCGTACCCGGAAGCGCTACCTCCTGTGTCGTCCTCTGGTAAGCATCCCAGAAACTGCTGCCCTGACTTATCCAACTATTGACTGTATCATTAAAAACCTGAACCTGCTTTTCCACAGACCGATAGGCTGAACAGATCTGAGGCTGACATCCGTCTGCTCTTGCCGCCGCAAGCATGGCATTCAGATCCTCTGCAATCCTCGCATCAACGCTATAACCATTCTCCACCTCTGCAAGCTCCGGCACATATCCTTCCTGCATCGGATTCTCCGCATTCACAAGCGTCATATTCCACGGAATTCCATCCTCGAACTCTTTCATGCGCTCTGCAAGCGCTGCATCTTCTACCGCACCGCTTTCTTCCAACTGCTGATTCACTTCCTGAAGCTGTTCCTGAATTCGGTAAAGCTTCTTCTCTGCAGCTTTGATATCAGCATCCGCCTTTCGTTCTGCAAGTCCTTCTCCTAACAAATAGCCGGACAATATTCCTGCCGCAATTCCTGCAATGACAATTGCAGTATTCAGTATCATTTTCCGTCTCTGTGCAGGTCGCATACGTTTGTAAGCACGATGCACACGTTTTCCAAGTACTCCAAACTTTATTTTTTGTTTTTCCATATTTTCCCGCTTTCTTTTGTCTACAATATCTCTATATGAAGTTCCGGCGCAAAATCATCTGCATCTGCACACACCGCAATCTTCGCTTCAACTCCCTCTGCCTCATATTCCCGATAAAAAAATGGTTCCGGAAATTCATCCGGACGACCAAGCAGCCTTGCCCCTGTTTCCTCAAAGCCAATCTCAAACTCACTTGGAGAAAGCGCTGTCCCAAGTCTTGTTGCTTTCATAAAACTCTCTTTCAACACCCAGAACCGATAAAACAACTCTCTCTTCTCTTCTTCCCCTGCACAGTTTTCAATCAGATGAAATTCTGTTTCTGTATAGAAACGTGCTGCTACTTTTCTTCGATATTCCTTTACAACCTCAATGTCACAGCCCAATTTCGTTGCTCGTCTCTCATCATCTTCCATAGAACAGATTGCATACGCTCCCGAATGGGACAGATTATACAGCGCCTTTCCTGTCGGATCATATCGGCTGCGCATACGTTCCAAGAGAACCCCTGCTCCAACACTCTGCCAGCGCCCCTGTTCTCTGGCAAGTCTGTCCGCCTTTTTCTTTCGCTCCGGCGGCAGTTCTTGATAACATTCCTGATATTTTATCTCTGATTTCAGCACAGATACATCTGCCAGCCATGTTCTGATCATCGTTACCTTCCATCCTTTACCGCTTTGCATTGCGCCTTTATTGTATCATATCATCAAATCACTTGCAACGCACCGCATTTTCTATATAACAAAAGCACCGTCCCCGATGTACATTCATCAAAAACAGTGCTTCAAGTGCACCATCAGGGACTCGAACCCTGGACAAATAGATTAAGAGTCTACTGCTCTACCAACTGAGCTAATGGTGCAAATTGTATTCAGTTCTTAACACAAGTGATATTATATACCATAGAATTTGGAAAAGCAAGAACTTTTTTATTTTTTCTTAAATTTCTTCTCACTTTTTCATAGTTTTGTCATTTTTCTTTCACACGTTATCTTTCCTATCGAAATTCCTCTTCTTCCCACAGAAAATACTTGTCGAACAATCAAAAATCTTCTATTATAAAAGAGTTAAACACAAACTCTGAAACAACATTTATTAGAAAACCACAAGGAGTATAGTTATTATGAGACTTCGTAATATTCCGCGTGCGGATGAAGTAATTTTGAATCATCCAATCGCAATAAAAAATGAAACTGCCAACCGTGGAATATGGTCTTCTGTTTTCCAGAACAATCATCCGATCCACATCGAAATCGGCATGGGAAAAGGACAATTTATTCTTACACTCGCAAAACAGAATCCCGAAATCAACTACATCGGAATTGAACGCTATTCCAGTGTGTTGCTGCGCGCACTTGAGAAATATGATTCTGAAGAATTCTGTCATCTGACCAACATTCGTTTCATTTGTATGGATGCCGGGGATATTCAGGATGTATTTGCCCCAGAAGAAATCGGACGCATTTATCTGAACTTTTCTGATCCATGGCCAAAAGCACGCCATGCCAAACGCCGTCTGACTTCCGTTAATTTTCTTACAAAATATGCCCCGGTTCTAAACAAAGATGGCATTCTGGAATTCAAAACAGATAATCGTCCACTCTTTGACTTCTCGCTTGAACAGATTCCCGAAGCAGGATGGACATTACTCGGCCACACCTTTGACCTTCATAACGATCCTACCATGAATGAAGGAAATGTCATGACAGAATACGAGGCCAAATTCTCTGCCCTTGGCAATCCAATTCACAAATTAATTGCAAAACCTTAAGAAATAAATCTGCCGCAGTCGCATATCTTATTATCAAGAACGACCACGGCAGATTTTTTATGTATCATAATCATTTTCGTTTCCGCTTTTGCAGATTCCTATATGACAAACCAAAATGGAATCGTTGTCTCTGCCAGCTTCAGCGCTCTTTCAACGAGGCAGCCGATGCGCTGGCACACCTTTGCTGTCGAAACAAAAAATAACAGTAAAGCAAACTTATTAGCCCATACGCTTTCTAAAATTCAAATACGGCAACTCCATACGGCGGCAGAGAATACGCAAAAGAATATGGTCTTCCATCACATTCTTTCTTCTTTGCCTTATACACAAGCGGTCTCTCTGCTCCGCTTCCGCCGTACTTCTTATCATCACTGTTAAGAATCAATTTGTATTGTTTTCCTCGCGGAACACCTACGCGATAATCTTCGCGTGCCATTGGAGTAAAATTGCATACGAACAAAAGATTTTTCTTATTATCCTTAGAATGTCTGATGAAACTGAAAATACTTCTGTCCTTATCATCTGCATTTACCCACTCAAATCCTTCCGGAACTGTATCAAGTTCATATAGTGCTTTGTTCTTATGATACAGACGGAACAGATCTTTCGTGAAATTCTGCAGATATTGATGATTCTCCTCGCTCAGCAGATACCAGTCCAGTTCCCGCTCCTCACTCCACTCGCGAAGCTGAGCAAAATCCTGTCCCATAAACAAAAGCTTTTTGCCCGGATGTCCAATCATAAATGCATATCCTACTTTTAGGTTCGCAAACTTATCAAATCCAAGTCCCGGCATCTTATTCAGCATGGAGCATTTCAAATGCACTACTTCGTCATGGGATAACACAAGAATATATTTCTCACTGTATGCATAGCTTGAGGCAAATGTCATCTGATAATGACAGCCCTTCCTGAAATACGGGTCCAGCTTCATATATTCTGTAAAATCATGCATCCATCCCATATTCCACTTCATACTAAATCCTAATCCGTCATCCTCTGGTTTCCCAGTTACCTTCGGCCAGGCTGTTGATTCTTCCGCAATCATCATAGCGCCCGGATTACGTCCAAGTACGCAGGAATTTAGATGTTTGAAGAACTCAATTGCCTCTAAATTCTCATTACCGCCATATTTGTTCGGTACCCACTGCCCGCTCTGTTTTCCATAATCAAGATAAAGCATAGATGCAACGGCATCTACCCGCAAACCATCCACATGAAAATATTCAAGCCAAAACAGTGCATTGGCAATCAAAAAGTTCTTTACTTCATTCTTACTGTAATCGAATATCTTTGTTCCCCAGTCCGGATGTTCTCCCTTCTTCGGATCTGCATATTCAAATGTCGGTGTTCCGTCAAAGTTTGCAAGTCCATGTGCATCTCTTGGGAAATGTGCCGGAACCCAGTCAAGAATCACTCCGATTTTGTTCTTATGAAGATAATTAATCATATATGCAAAATCTTCTGGTGTTCCGTAGCGCGCAGTCGGCGCATAATAGCCTGTTACCTGATATCCCCAGGAACCGTCAAACGGATGCTCTGCAATCCCAATCAGCTCAATGTGAGTATAGCCCATCTCTTTCACATACTCTGTAATCTCACGGGCAAACTGTCTGTAATTATAGAATCCCTCATCTTCCGCTCCCGGTCTTCTCCGCCAGGAACCGATATGTACTTCATAGATGGAAACCGGAGTCTCATCCTGGTTCCATGTCTTACGATTCTCCATCCATGTATTATCAGTCCATTTTAAATTGGAAATATCCGTTACACGAGATGCTGTTCCTGGACGCATCTCCGCATAATTGGCAAATGGATCCGCTTTAAACAACAAATCCCCGTTCTGCGTCTCAATACAATATTTATACAACATTCCCTCTTCTACTCCGGGAATAAAAAGCGTATAAATTCCAAGTGGTTCCTCCCTTGTCATAATGTCTGCTGTCGTATCCCAGTCATTAAAATCTCCCACAACAGAAACGCGTTTTGCATGCGGCGCCCATACTGCAAAGTAAACACCGGTCTTTCTTCCGCTCTTTACCTTATGGGCTCCCATTTTCTTATAAATCTCATAATGTGTTCCCTGACCAAACAAATATTGATCAAGTTCCCCAATTTCAAATGCTTTTTTCTTTATCTGTTTTGCCATACTCTCCACTCTCCCTGGATTTCTCTAATATACATATTATACTTTACCCCAACATAAAAAGAAAGAGGTTTGACAAATGATTTTCTCATTTTACAAACCTCTCTTCTTTGCTTCAGCCGGATATTTTTTGATATTTTACAATTTAAAATCGTCTTCCTTCAAAATAATTCTATCAGATTCATCCGTTCCTTTTTTGAACACTCTCTTTACAAGATGTTTTACATTTGCTTTTTGAGAATGAGCAATCGCAGCATCCATTACATCTTTTACTTCCGCAACTGTTACCGCATGGTCTTCTTTCTGCATCATATCGATCTTACTGTACAGCGCCAGAATACCCATCTCATCAATTCGGTATCCATTCTCTTTTGCGTATGTCTGTCCAAATGTTACAAGCTCATCATTAATAAATACCGGAAGTTCCAATCTTGATGTAAATTTCTTTTTAAATGCCGGATTTGCATTCATCAATTTATCAAGTGGTTTTCTCTGTTCCTCAAGAACAAAAAGAAGTTCACCCGTCTGTTCTTCCATCAGTTCATTTAATTCACGAACCGTTCTGGAATTCATTCTTCCCGCACGTTCAATAATCAGAGCTCCTCCATGCAGCTTATCAACTACATCGGAAACATCTTTTTTATTCAATGCCTCTCCTGTTACAATAGCAACTTTGCCATGTTTAATTTTTCTTGCCTTCTGAATCGCTTTGACAACATCTACTGCAAGAACGGTCTTACCGGTTCCCTTACGGCCGACAATAACAATATTTCCTGTGCGTGATGTTCCGAATCTCTTCTTACATCTCTTATCAGCCTCAAGCACATCTACAATCTGCTCACTCATACCGCGCACCGGAACGAAATAAGAGAATAACTTCTTCTGCTCTTCTGTCAGACCGGCTTTCAGCCCAATCTCACTCTGCGCTTCAAGGTCATAGCGTCCCTGCACAACAAATCCTGTATCAAGAACAACACCACCCGGAGAACGTTTGATCATACTTTGCGTATCTTCAATTTCTTCGATCTCCTCAATCGGCTCTTCCTCTTCTTCAATCTCTTCTTCTAACTCCTCATATTCCTCTTCTGGATACTCATCAAAGTCAGTTTCTTCTTCGTAGACTTCCTCCTCTTCGAAGTCAGGCTCTTCTTCGTAATCTTCCTCCTCTTCGAAGTCAGGCTCTTCTTCGTAATCTTCCTCCTCTTCGAAGTCCGATTCTTCTTCGTAATCTTCCTCCTCTTCGAAGTCCGATTCTTCTTCGTAATCTTCCTCCTCTTCAAAGTCAGGCTCTTCTTCGTAATCTTCTTCCTCTTCGAAGTCCAGGTCTTCCTCGTCTTCATCAAAGTCTAACTCTTCTTCATACTCATCATCTTCGTCTTCAGAATCTTCTTCGTAATCTTCGAAATCATCCTCATCATCTTCATCTGGCTCTTCCATTGGAGTTGGATTCTCTATAAAATCATCCTCTTCATCTTCCGGGAAATCAGTTTCTGCTTCGTCCTCAAAAAAGTCATCTTCTACTTCATAATCCGCATCAAATTCATCTTCTTCAAGGTCTTCCTCATCATTCTCTTCCAGTACAAACTCTTCTTCATCTGTCTCATCAAGCTCGAATTCTTCTTCATCGTCTTCTAATTCAGACAATTCAAAGTCTTCCTCGTCTTCTTCCCATTCAGACAATTCAAGATCTTCCTCGCCTTCTTCCCATTCAGACAATTCAAGTTCTTCCTCGTCTTCTTCTAATTCTGACAATTCAAAGTCTTCTTCGTCTTCTTCCATCAGGTCAAGTTCTTCATCACTTTCAAGAAAATCTTCATCTATTTCATAAGGCTCATCTGCATCATCGAATTCTTCTTCATCAGCAATTTCATCGAGATCTTCCTCTTCATCTAACACAAAAAGTGCTTCAACAAGATCTGCCTTATTTTCGAACTCAGGTTCTTCTTCCGGTTCCTCTAATAAATCATCAATTTCTTCCGATGTAAGTTCCTCTGTTGCCTCTTCCTCTGGCATCTCAAACATCAAATCATCTTTTTCTGATTCTTTTCCCTCCAACTCATCCAAAAGCTTTTGGATATCTGCGGAAAGAATCTGCACTGTGTCCTGACCTACTTTCTTTTGCTTTTCTTCTTTATATCTTTCCTTCTCAGCTTCAATTGTTCTTGCTGCTTCTCTCTGTTGTGCTTCCCAGTTCTGCAAAATCTCTTCAATCTTCATTGTTCCCGTTTTTTGAGATAGATTTGATTTTCTTCTATTTGGTTCTTCAATTCCTGCTTTTTTATTAGCAACTTCAACTCCTGATACAAATGCATTCGCAATCGTATCTCCCGTAACACCTTTTTTTTCAGGTTCCTCTGCAAATTTAGATCCTGCTGCTTTAATAAATGCTTCCTGTGTTCCCATACGTCTCACCTCTGAAGAAGAACGTTTTACATGATTTTCCTTCACATCTTCTTCATTACCTTCATTTACTGACTTCTTACCTGACTTGTGAACTTTTTCAGAAATCACTTCCCGTTGTTCTTCTGCCGGCTCTGTTTCTGCAACCTCACTGTCAATATCTTTTTCTGACTGCAGCTTTGCTTCCGGAGGAAGTTCCCTGCGAATCGTTGCAATCTTTCCAAAACGAGAATTCTTTTCTTCACTTCTCTGACGATATTTTTCCTGCTGTGCCGGTGTCAGTGGTTTATAGCGCATCTTAAGTTCCATCGCCTGATAGACATACTTTCCTTCGCTAAACCACAGGATTAGATCATCACACTCCTCCAGACACTCCGCTGTCATTCCGGCTTCATGGTATAATTTAGCAAGTTCAAATGCCCATTTCTCAACATATTCTGATTTTTTGAAATTTACCAGAGCTTCTATCTGCTGCGACAGCGGCGCTTTCTGTGCTCTTAAAATTTTATATTTCAAGATAAACTGATTCGGATCCTTTGGCGCAAGCTGAACAAACTCTTCGTAGCAATCTGTTGCTTCATTAATATCATTCATCTTTAATGCAAGAATTCCTAAACGGTATATAATCTTTCTGCTTCCCGGAGATCTGTCATATGCAACAAACAGCACATCTCTGCTCTTTTGATATTCTCCATTATTTTCATATATTTCGCTGACAGAGCAAAGCATAGATGCATTCTTTACTCTTCGCCAGTCTATCGTATCAGCTATTTCCATTGCTTTCTTGTATGCTTTCTTATCCATATAAGACAGCATCTGTTCTGTTTTTACCCGATATTCGTATTTATCCACTGATTTCACCTCTACAAATCATCTGTTTTTATTCTTATAAAAATTCATCCAATATGAGAATATAATTATAGTAAGTTTACCACAGGGGAATATCAATGTCAAAAAAATAACGGTTATAGTAAGTTTACCACAGGGGAATATCAATGTCAAAAAAATAACGGTTATAATTTTTAAAATTATACGTT
>NZ_QRVX01000100.1:0-2539 GCF_003458885.1 Coprococcus sp. AF21-14LB
AAATTCTTTAGGTTAGAATCGATGATGGGGTAAACGAAAAAGCAGTTTTGACATTTCAGTGAACTGCCCCTTCGTTTACTCTATTTTCGATTTGACCTAATTGAACAAAGTGAGCGTCCGAGTAGATATTACCTATGGACTTTTAATCTTTCGTTCTTATCCATGATTATACAGGATTTCCTATGCAAACGCTACAGAAATCAAGGATTTTCAGATAAATAGGTACAACAATAAAACCTCAGGATTTTGAGGCTTAAAAACATATAAAAGATTTGGATTTTAACACCTTTGCGGTATTCTCAGTTGTGGTTTTCCAAGATGTCCACCGCAGGATTTACATACACAGATGTTTATCCCGTATAGCTGTTTCAGTATTTCCGGCATTTCCTTAGCCCTGAGCTTTGAAAGATATTTTTTGCATCCGAGAAGATTCCGGCATAAAGTGAGTTTTTTGTGTTTGCTGCGGGAACATAGAAGTCCATAATGCCGGATCCTGACAAAACGTCTGGGTGGCACATGCATCAGAAAACGCCGTATAAATTCAATGCCGGAAATGGTCAGTTCCTTCCATTGTCCTTCTTTCCGGTAATCCTTAACGGAAAAAGTAACATTTTCATCATCCATATGGATGATGCGGTGATTGCTGATAGCGATCCTATGGGTATACTTTCCAAGGTAATCAATCACAGATTGTGCACCGTTAAAAGTTTTCTTACAGTAAGGAACCCATTCTGCGTCATAACAGGAATCTATAAGTTCTTTGAATTCATAATGATTACGGTATTTTTCTGCTGTTCCATGAAACTCAAGCTGATCTGTATTCCAGAGATTTTTCAGTTCATCCATATATTTACCACGAAATACTTTGGAGATAGCCATATAGGGAGAAAAAACTCCGTACCATTATCTTTCCACTCATTTTTCGGTGTCAGTCCACCGCCGAGCAGTATCGTATGAATATGAGGGTGGAAGTTCATTTCAGAGCCCCATGTATGAAGGATGCAGATATAACCAACGGAAGCTCCGAGGTGCTTTGGGTCTGATGTAAGTTCTTGAATGGTAGCAGAGGCTGCATGATAGAGCGTGTCATATAACAGTTTCTGGTTACTGTAAATGACCGGATTCAGAATGTCAGGGACTGTAAACACCAGATGGAAATAAGGTGCATCAAGTACATCTTCTCTGCGAGCATCCATCCACATTTCCTTTGGAATAGCCTGACACATGGGACAACAGCGGTTACGACAGGAATTATAATGAATCTGGACAGCACCACAGTCTTCACATACACTGATATTTGCGCCATAGGCTCCTGTTTTGCAGTTCAGGATGTTCCGGACAGCTTTTGCCTGTTCCGGGGATGGAGAATACTTTTCAAGGTATGCCGGATAAAAACGTCGGAAAATATCCTGGACGGTGGGTTTATTCATGGCCAGTACCTTCTTTCCTGTCAAAAGGGCTTTGAATGCCCATGAGGGATTTGTTGCTGACATGAAGATAAACTTCCGTAGATTTCGGATCACGGTGTCCAAGCAGAGCTTGAATGTTCTGCCGTTCTATGCCTTGTTCCATCAGATGGGTTGCAAAGCTATGGCGGAGACAGTGAGGGGTTGCTGCCTTTGGAAGTTCTGCATCAGCTACTGCCCGTCGCATTACCTGTTCCAGAGTACTGACTGTTAGATAATTACCAGTAAATTTATTCGGAAACAGGATGCCACGGGGACGACCTTTCTCAAACCAGTATTGTGTAAGGATATCCAGACAACGTTTGGAGAGAATGGTATAACGGTCCATTCTATTCTTGGTATCCCGGACATGGATCTGCATATTTGAACGGGAGATATCGTCATAATGAAGATGGATCACTTCAGAAACTCTCATACCTGAGGAATACATGACTGCGAACATAGCCTTATATTTGATATCATCAACAGCATCTAACAGGCGGTCAATCTCAGAGGCAGTCAGTACAGTAGGAAGCTTATGTTCTAGGATCATACGTGGAACTGTGATGTCATCCCAAAGGATATGCAGGACATTTCGATAGAAAAAACGGATGGCAGAATTGTAAAGATTCAAAGTGGTGGCTTTCAGTCCTTCCTCTTTTTTTGCAAGCAAAAAAGCCCTGACATCCTGACAGGTAAGTTCTTTGGGATTCTTATTCTGATATTTCAGAAAGTAAGAAACATAGTTTTTATAGCAACTGATGGAACGTTCTTTGAGGTTACGGATTTTCCCGGCTTCCTCAAGCTGTTCTAAATATTTTTCATACATAATAAAATCCTCCATATAAAATCAGTAGTTATCAGAAACACTGCTTTATACGGAGGGGCATTGGGGTCATAAAACCGCTTGCCAACCAAGTGGAATGGTGGTATTCTTTTCATAGGCAGTGGAGAGGTCGATCCTGTTTGATTGTTATTTTGTGGTGATTTAACAATACTACTTTTAGGACTTGCTTTCCACTGTTTTGTTATATAAAACAGAAAATCGCTATGCCACAGCCTTGGCAGGCCATCGCGTAGCGATTTTGTTCAAT
>NZ_QRVX01000101.1:0-2482 GCF_003458885.1 Coprococcus sp. AF21-14LB
CTACAAACATCCAAATCAATGCAACTTTTATAGCCATTAATACCCATTCTGTATATGAATACATAGAAATTGATATACTAGAAGTTTTATAGCCATTAATACCCATTCTGTATATGAATACATAGAAATTGATATACTAGAAGTTCCAATTATGCCAAACACTATCGTCAAAATATCAACTAAAATCTGCTTAACAAATATTCTAATTGGCCAATATATAATATTTTTTGAATCATAAATTACCATCCATATTGTCTGGTAAATCATTGCAACCAATGTTCCTATTGCAACTCCAACTAATCCTAATTCCCTAACAAAAATAATTGAAACTGATAAATTAAGTATTGCTGCTATCCAATAACATCTTTGAGTTTCTTTATAATGCACACCAGCTTTTATTGCGATATGATATGGAAGTCTTATACAATACATGGCATATGCAATAATTAAAATTACAGAAAATATAGGTTGATTATAATTAGCATCATTAACACCTTTTGTATAAACCATCACAAACGGTGTAATCAAAATACCTGCACATCCAAATACATAAGTTGTCATTGTATGTATGAGCCATTCTGTCCAACCGAATATTTTTTGTAATTGTATTTTTTCTTGCTTAGCATATAATTCTCCAATTAAAGCTTGTACACCATTTGTCGTAGCATTAAATAATTGTTTCAAACCTGAAATAACTAAAAAATATACAGAATATATTGAAACATTAGCCATTGTTGAAAATATGGTTAATACAATTGTATCTGTGCTATCCAATACAACGGATGCAATATGTTGAGCCAAGCCATTCCATTTTTGTTTAATTGGTTCGCCAATATATTCTATTTTTTTTATTTATTGAATAATTTTTATTAACATATATTTTCAATGCCAATGGACGAGCTAAATAAATAAATGATGTAACCAATTTAACAACATGAATAGATGCTCCAATTTTTATAAGGAAATAACTACTTACTGTATTCAAAATAAGAGTTATTATTTGAGTATTATATTGAATATACCCTCGTTGATCTGCAGTAAGAAATAACCCATTTGACATTCCAAAATAATATTGTGCAAATGAACTTATACTCATTGCCGCAATTAAAGTTGCTGTATATATAAATTCAAAATCTTGATTTGCAAAAAAAGGATAACTGACAATTAAAATAATCACATATCCAAGTAATATTTCTGCCAATCTAGTAAAAAATTTTTGTCCTGATACATAGATTTCACTTAGTTTAATTAAATCATTATCAGCTAATGGCTTATACAAAGATGATTGAAAAACCGCACCAACCCCCATATCTAAAAACGCAAATATTTGCAAAAACTGAGTAATCGAATTTACTAATCCGTTAACATCCGAACCAAAATTACTCAGTATTAATTTGGGAAGTATAAAGCCACATATTATTGTCGTTATTTGCAAAATCAATGAAGAAATAGTATTATAAGCTAATTTTTTCTTTCTCATTTTTTTCCAACCATTCATTTCTTCTTACATATTCTAGTGCTGCACAAGTAAATACAACTGGCAAATATCCTAAACATTGCCCAGAAAAAGTAACTGTTGCCCAGTCAGCAACAATCATTTCAATCATTAACAGTATTCCAATAAAAGCAATATTTCTGTATTTAGGAACTTTAAATAACCTATTAGATAAAATAAATTTTATATTTGATACATATTTGCTATAAAATATAATTGTTCCAAATAAGCCAAAACTGCTTAACATTTCTGTATAATTACAGTGTGAATATTCATACCGTGTTATCGTATTTGCCATAAATGCATTATAGCCACCTCCAAAAACAGGTTTTTGTAAAAATAGTCTGAAAGCTTCGCCAATCATTTCTTCTCTCATATCTGTTGAATATGAATAAGTATTCAGTACCGCTGATGTTTTTCCAAACATCGTATTAAACATAGATTCTATTCGAGAGCCCAAAATCTCATAAAAATATGGAACATTAAAAATGAGATATGCTCCTACTGTGATTGCAACTATTAGTTTTAGCCATCTGCTAGCATGCCCCTTTTCATATAAAAAAATCAGCAATACATCTAGCATAACAATCAATAGTGCTTTTTTTGATCCTGTTAAAAGCATAAATAGAATCAAAATTCCCAATAAAATCAAATTTTTCTTTTTTTTATTTCTACAATACTGCCATGTAACTAACAATGAAATAAACCCCAAATTAAATCCAACCGTATTTACATTTCCACTCAATGTGTCTCCTATTCTAACTCCTCCAGATAGTATT
The DNA here is from genome assembly GCF_003458885.1 of Coprococcus sp. AF21-14LB. Classification (NCBI taxonomy): domain Bacteria; kingdom Bacillati; phylum Bacillota; class Clostridia; order Lachnospirales; family Lachnospiraceae; genus Coprococcus; species Coprococcus sp. AF21-14LB. The sequence continues at coordinate 2,275 of NZ_QRVX01000101.1, forward strand.
TCTGTTCCCTCTTTAAAAATCAAATAAACAATTGACATAATTCCTGCAATTGTAAAGGGAGCAACTATATTTTCTCCACGACAACGAAATAAGCTAGATATAGCTAAATACAATGAAATATTTTCTATGTATCGAATAAAAAAACTATCCCATGAAAATTTTCCTCCTTGTAAAAAACAAAATCCGTAGAAGAAAAAAATCATATAAA
>NZ_QRVX01000102.1:0-2475 GCF_003458885.1 Coprococcus sp. AF21-14LB
GCCGCGGACGGGTCAGCCAGTCTGTGTATGGGGAAAGTATCTTCTCTGCCTGGTGAAAATGCTGAGGTTTTGAAGAAACTCACCGATATAAAAAGGTGATTTTTGTACAGTTTCATAAAAACATTTTATAAAAGGGCATGCTTCGCAGACCTTCTTGCGAAGGCCTTTTAGAAATGTATTCAGTGGAAAAAATCTTTTGTCAGGAAGTACCATATGTCCTTCCGATGTTCTGCATCCGGCAGCATCCACACTCCGGGCAGACGCGGATATCAATCTTCCATACCGCTTTTATAAGTTCAGCTATGGATAGGTTATATATCTCGACCGGAAGCGCTGATGTCCCTGAAGTGTAAATATCAGTTTCAGGTTTTTGTTTTTCCTTCGGTTATTCAGGAAACCATAATACCGGATCTTCTGGAAACCGGACGGGAGCACATGCATCAGATAACGCCGGATAAACTCTGTATTTTCCAGGGTGAGTATCCTGCGCGGTTCGCCGGGCTTTTTTCCTCTGGCAGAAAAAGTGACCTGCTGTTTGTCAACAGACAGGATACGGCTGTTCGATATGGCGATCTTATGTGTATATCTGCCGAGATATTCAATGGCATTGCCAAATCCATGGAAGGTTTCTTTTATGTAGGGGCACCAATCCTTTTCATAAAGGCCATTGCGGAATTCGGACCATAGATAAGAATTGCGCAGCTTTTCACAGGAACTGGAAAAAGTCAGTGAGCCGTTTTTGTAAAATGAATCGAGACCAGCAAGATATCTGCCTTTAAATTTGTCCCGCAGGACTCGTACAGGAATAAAGAAACCGCTTTTCGTTTTCCGTATTTTGCGGTCTGGTGTAAGCCCTCCTCCGGAAACGATGCAGTGCATATGCACATGGTAGTTGACCTCCTGGTCCCAGGTATGGAGCACCTGGATAATACCGGGTATTGCCCCTAGATGTTTCTTATCAGCAGAAAGTTCTAAAAGCGTTTCGGCGCAGCATCTGTGGAAGAACCCATAGAGGAGCCGCTGGTTGCAGTAGATTAGAGGATTCAGTTCATGCGGAAGCGTAAATACCACATGAAAATAGGGGGTATCGATCACCTCAGCCCGGCGTTTATCCACCCAGATTTCCTTATTTACGGCCTGGCAGTTCGGGCAGTGACGGTTACGGCAGGAGTTGTTATGGAATTGCGTATAGCCGCAGTCAGGGCACTGAGAAATGTTGACGCCAAGGGTTCCTGATTTACAGTTGAGGATGGCACGGGATGCTTTTTTCTGGACATCCGACTGGAACAGCCCGGAAGAATCAAAAGCTTCATAAGAAAGATCCCAGACCTGCTGGATTTTAGACCTGATCACAGGAATCACCTCCCATCTGGTCGAATGGGCTGACGGCACTGCCGGTGCCATTGGATGCAAGATGGACATAAATGGTGGTAGATTCTAATGATTTATGCCCGAGCAGGGCTTTAATGGTCAGAAGATCCGTGCCATTTTCATAAAGATGTGTACCAAATGCATGCCGGAAAGTATGGCATGTAAAGCGTTGCGGCCATCCCAGCCGCTGTTCATGCGCATGGATATGGCGCGAGAGAAAAAAGGTATCAATGGGCTTATCAATACCGGACTGTTTGGGAAAAAGCCATCCCATAGGTCTGCCGTATTCAAACCAGTAGCGTGTCAGCAGACCAAGAGCTGTATGAGAAAGAATGGCATACCGGTCCTGTCGTGCTTTGGAATGGCGGATATGGATACGAAGGTTTTTACGGTCAATATCTTCATAACGGAGATGGCAGACTTCCCCGATGCGCAGACCGGAAGAATACATAACAGCAGTCATGGTTTTCTGTTTAAGATCCGGCATGGTGGAAATAAAGTGCCAGACTTCATGTTGTGAAGGGACATAGGGAAGGTAAGTGTCAAATCTGCGCATGGGGAGCTGTGTAGAATCCCATGGTTTATGTAAAACATAGAGAGTAAAGAAACGGAGCTGCGAAATGCAATGGTTGATTGTGCGGTTGGAAAGGTTCCTTTCCTTTTGAATCCAACGGATAAAATCACGCAGTTCATCCCATGAAACATCTTCGGGGAGTTTATGAAGAATGTTGGTGAGATAGTCCAGATAAGCACGGATATAGGTGGAATAAGATTTAATAGTATGGTCAGTAAGACCGCAGAGGGAGATCATCTCCCGGAAAGTATTCAAATAATCGTCCAAAATGGAACCTCCTTCGAAATAAATGATATAAGAAGCAGTAAAACGTCATAGTTCAGGAGGTGGACGATAAAATTTTCAGATATGTAGTTGTTGAGAACAAAAATCCATGATAAACTAAGCATAGCAGTTCTTGTGTATATGTGTAAGGTTAAGTGTGGTAACTCAACAATACAACATATATTCAAAAACTGCTACTTTTTTGTTAAAAAAGTGGAAAATTCACGTACCTGGGGCTAGCCGCCGCGCTAGCGGCTTGGTACAAT
>NZ_QRVX01000103.1:0-2459 GCF_003458885.1 Coprococcus sp. AF21-14LB
TTCTGCCCTGGTCAGAAAAACTTCCGGCAGGGATTCGCAAAGCTTAAATATCGGTGGCTGCAAAGCAGCCGCCTAAAAATGTCAAGGTACTCGCTATTTTGCGTTTACATTTTATCATTTCATAAAATAGATTTCTATAGAAAAATACTCCTCCTATCGTATTCGTTACTAAAATTTGTGTATATTCCCAGTTATTATTATATAATTCTATAAAATTCCTCTGCTGAAATCATTTTCTGGTTATTTTATCCTGAATCGGATCTGATATGGAATAGCTCCACTAAATATGAAACAAAGAGCTTCACCTTTGCTTTTCGAATTGTTTCTGCGGCAGCTTGACTTGCTGCCGCACTTGATAATATATTTAAATTTCTCTTTAGATTGCCGCCTACTTTGGAGATACTTCTCTTATTTTTTCAATGTATCTGCGGATTGTTTCTTCCTCTTCCTCCAAATGCTCTGCAATTTCAGGAATACTCAGACCTTTTGCAAGTTTCTTCTGAATCTGTGATTTTAATTTTGCCTCTTCTCCAAGAAGCATTCCCTCTTTTCTGCCCTCTTCTTTTTCTTCTGCTATTAATTCATCAAACATCATATAGCACCGCCCCATTTCTCTGCTAACTTTTATCTTCTGAATGTCTCGCTGCAGTTTCTCCACATAAGGATCTCCAAAGTCCTTCTGGCTCTCTTCCAGATTCGCTTTCACAAACTTTAAGAACTTCACGAGCGCTTCCGGAACATTCTCCGCATCCTGCCCCATTGTACTAAGAAAGATTGCATGACTTCCATCTTGCATTTCTAATCCTTCTTTTGTACGCATCTGGAAACGATAGCAATACTTTTTCTGTCCAAATGGATCAAAATCACAGATAAAAATCACATAAGATTCCGGCAATGCTGCATATGCAGTCCCGCTAAGCAGCAGATCCATGTCCATCTCGCTTGAATAGTACCGCACACGTCTCGGCAAAGAATCTTTGGCCAAAACCTGCATCTCCAGATTATAACGTGTCCGATCTGCATCGTTCGCAATCACATCCAGACGGATTCCCTTGTATTCCGGATGGTAAATAATATTTTTCTCCAAATCAATCGTGAGAGATTCAATCTGAAAACCAAGCAGCCGTTCCAAAAATTGCTTACAGTTATCATCCTGAAGCATGACCGCTCCAAACATCCAGTTGTCTTTTAAAGTCAGTTCATTTAATTTCTTCACACTGGTTCCTCCACTTCTGCAGAGGAATTTTATATGGGTTTAGTTTAGCATGGGTGGGCAGGAAATGCTATTGGCGAAAATACTAAAAATGCACTTTGTAGAAAATGCCTAAAATAACAAATCCCCATCCAGTTATAAAACCAGATGGGGACTGCTTCCTTACTATTTTCTCTTCACTAATCTCTTCTAAAAATATCTCTTGTATAAACCTTCTCCTGAACATCATCCAGACAACTATCATAGCGATTAGCAATGATTGCCTGACTTCTCTTCTTAAATTCATCCAGATCATTTACAACCTTGCTTCCGAAAAATGTACTTCCATTTTCAAGAGTCGGTTCATATATAATTACTGTTGCACCCTTTGCCTTAATACGCTTCATCACTCCCTGGATAGAAGATTGACGGAAGTTATCGGAGTTAGATTTCATTGTAAGACGATAAACACCAATTACACATTCTTTCTCCTGATCTGCTGAAAAGTCTCCCCGATTAAAATAGTCGTAATATCCTGCCATAGCGAGCACTCGGTCTGCAATAAAATCTTTTCTTGTGCGATTCGATTCTACAATCGCAGTCATCATATTCTGCGGCACTTCCGCATAATTTGCCAGCAGCTGTTTCGTATCTTTCGGCAGACAATAACCACCATAACCAAAGGATGGATTATTATAATGTGTTCCAATACGCGGATCAAGACAAACACCATTGATAATCTGCTGTGTATTTAGTCCTTTCATTTCCGCATAAGTATCTAACTCATTAAAATAAGAGACACGAAGAGCAAGATAAGTGTTCGCAAACAACTTCACTGCTTCGGCCTCTGTAAATCCCATAAACAATGTATCAATATTTTCTTTAATTGCGCCCTCCTGCAATAGTTCTGCAAATATCTGCGCTGCTTGCACAAGGCGTTCATCCTCCAGGTCTGTACCCACGATAATTCTTGAAGGATACAAGTTATCATATAGTGCTTTCGATTCTCTTAAAAATTCCGGACTAAAAAGAATATTGGCTGTTCGGAACTTCTCCCGAACACTTTCCGTATATCCAACCGGAATGGTTGACTTGATTACCATAATTGCATCCGGATTATACTGTAATACTTGTTTAATTACTGATTCCACTGCACTCGTATCAAAAAAGTTCTTCTGACTATCATAATTAGTTGGTGCAGCAATGATAACAAAATCTGCATTTGAATAAGCCGCTTCAGCATCCAACGTGGCAGTCAGATTGAGCG
>NZ_QRVX01000104.1:0-2349 GCF_003458885.1 Coprococcus sp. AF21-14LB
TTCCCCGATTGGTTACGGCAGATGTTGTCATTTCTGCAACACGAGACATACTCAAACTTATTGATTGTTTACCCCTTCGCTCCATTTCCATTACAGAAACTTCTTCACTGTCGGATAGGAAAAGTGCTTTACAACACTTCTCCCTCCTAAGAACGGAGCGTGCGACTTTCACCGCACTCCGCTCACGCATTTATAACGCATAATAACCTATTTGCGCGGCTTTATTGGAACGCATGGCTTTACGTCTTTTACTGTCCCTATTCTTTTTTCTGTTTTCAAAATATTCAGCGTCCAAAAAGGGATTAGTATTCAATCTCAACTGAGGATAACGGATTATTGGCATGTCGTTCATGTAAAAGAGTACATTTTTGTCTGATTTAAAACTCCATTTTCTCCCTTTATGATACTTCCAGTATTTATTGACAATCCAGCTTTTACATTTATTCGGATGTCTCCTTTTCGCCCATTTCCATAGCATCTCCCATATAATGTGGTCTATTTGACTAAAAGTTTCTTTGGAACATGCTGAATGGTGGTACTCAGCCCATCCTCTTATTATCTGATTTAATTGATAAATCAGATTTTCTTGTGTACTGGTTTTGTTTTCCTTGATTACTTCACTGATTGTTTTCCTAATCTTGCGAATAGACTTATTTGATGGTTTAATAATTAACTTCCCGTTATATTTTCTAAAGTTCCATCCCAAAAAGTTGAATCCCTCGTGGATTGATGTCAGTTTTGTCTTTTCTTCTGATAGAATTAGCCCTCTTTTACCAAGGAATATTTTCAGCATCTCTTTTATGTCCTTTAATGTTTCTCTGTCCGATGCCGTTACAATGAAATCATCTGCATACTTTATTAGATGTACCTTTTTTCCATTATTCTTAACACTAATGGTTCCCTTTGTATTACTCCAATACTTTTGTTTAATAAGATTTTCCATTCCGTCAAGCGTCATATTCGCCAAGGTTGGCGAGATGATTCCTCCCTGTGGGGTTCCATCAGTGGTTGGGTACAATTCATTATCATACACATATCCACACTTCATGAATTGTTTGAGTATTTTTGCATCCATCGGAATGTTTTCTTCTAACCATTTATGACTGATGTTGTCAAAACATCCTTTTATATCTCCCTCAAGTATCCATTGTGGTGAATCTTTTCGGCATAAAATACTAAACCCATACGCCATTGCATCTTGGGCACTTCTGTATTTTCGGAATCCGAATGATACTGTATCTGCAAGCGTCTCTGCGACTGGCTCTAATCCCAGCAACTGCAATGCCTGCATCGCCCTGTCTTTCATGGTGGGAATTCCTAGTGGACGTTTCTCCTTTTTCCCAAACTTTTCTATGTAGATTCTTCGCAATGCCGATGCTCTGTAACCGTTAGTCTGCAACGTTGTAATTGCATCCCCTTTTTCTTTTTCTGTTTTCCACACTTTTCCGTCAATACCTGGCGTGTTCTTCCCTTTGTTTGAAATCACACGTTTGACTGCTAGCGCCTTCCCATAGAATGAATGTGTAATCAAGTATTGTAATCTTCTGACTAAACGCCATTTGTTCTCTTGCACAGCCTTTACAATCCGAATCTGCAATCTATTAATGTATGTTTCCACATGTTCCCAGTTTATCTGTTTCCATTTGACTTTCTGCATTAGTATCGTCCTCACTTGCGTGTCATTGAACCTAATACTTTCATAAATATCAGATTTTTCATGTAATTAAATACGTATTGGAAGTCTGCCACCTTTCGGTTGGGACAAATCTTGAATCCCTATTTCATACATTACATACGAACTTTCGCTTTTTCCAACGTCCTCTGCCTCCTACGTATTGTATCTTTCTCACGATTGACCTACCTTAAAGGGAACGTATGAGGTTTACCTTGTTTCGCTACTTTAATAATTATGATGTACTTAGATTCTGTCTATAGACCGGAGATTCTCTGTCTTTCTCTCTGTAGCACCATAGTAATTACCACAGCCTTGACCTCTCGCCTTTTGGCTCAGGTGTTTCAACCACTTTCACCTGTTCATGAGTGACGACCCTTACAACAGTTCACATTTGTTAATCATATACATCTTTCCCTCGCAATAGAGCAGATGTGGTTTCCACTTTTCTCACTTTGTCTCGGTTGCTTCACACCGTTCATTTCTTACTAGGCATTTACCGATAGGGATACTACGAGAAAGAAGTAGTAGCATTTCTGCAATTAAAGTAACGACTTTCAAGTCGCACACTATGGGTTCTGCTGACTTCTCACAGTTCGTTGTTACTAGGCTAATGATACCCCTGTGAGACCTCCACGCTTAAGGTGCACGCTCTTTCCCTCCATGTATCCGCCGCA
>NZ_QRVX01000105.1:0-2247 GCF_003458885.1 Coprococcus sp. AF21-14LB
TTACCTCACTTGGTTATGCCCTCGACCGATTAGTAACAGTCAGCTACATGTGTTACCACACTTCCACCTCTGTCCTATCTACCTCGTCGTCTTCAAGGGGTCTTACAACTTTCGTTGGGATATCTCATCTTGAGGGGGGCTTCACGCTTAGATGCCTTCAGCGTTTATCCCGTCCCGGCTTGGCTACTCTGCTATGCATTTGGTAATACAACAGATACACCAGCGGCCAGTCCACCCCGGTCCTCTCGTACTAAGGGCAGCTCCTCTCAAATATCCTACGCCCACGCCGGATAGGGACCGAACTGTCTCACGACGTTCTGAACCCAGCTCGCGTACCGCTTTAATGGGCGAACAGCCCAACCCTTGGGACCTACTTCAGCCCCAGGATGCGATGAGCCGACATCGAGGTGCCAAACCACTCCGTCGATGTGAACTCTTGGGAGTGATAAGCCTGTTATCCCCAGGGTAGCTTTTATCCGTTGAGCGATGGCAATCCCACTTTATACCACCGGATCACTAAGTCCTACTTTCGTACCTGCTCCACCCGTCGGTGTCACAGTCAAGCTCCCTTCTGCCTTTGCACTCTTCGAATGGTTTCCAACCATTCTGAGGGAACCTTTGAGCGCCTCCGATACCCTTTCGGAGCGACCGCCCCAGTCAAACTCCCCACCTGACATTGTCCCCCAGCCGGTTCACGGCTGCTGGTTAGAAATCCAGTACTGCAAGGGTGGTATCCCAACAGCGACTCCATGGCAACTGGCGTTACCATTTCTCCGTCTCCCACCTATCCTGTACATGCAATACCGAATCCCAGTATCAAGCTGGAGTAAAGCTCCATGGGGTCTTTCCGTCCTGGCGCAGGTAACCAGCATCTTCACTGGTATTTCAATTTCACCGGGTGCATTGTTGAGACAGTGCCCAAATCATTACGCCTTTCGTGCGGGTCGGAACTTACCCGACAAGGAATTTCGCTACCTTAGGACCGTTATAGTTACGGCCGCCGTTTACTGGGGCTTAAGTTCAAAGCTTCGCTTGCGCTAACCTCTCCCCTTAACCTTCCAGCACCGGGCAGGCGTCAGCATATACTTCACCTTTCGGTTTCGCATAGACCTGTGTTTTTGCTAAACAGTTGCTTGGGCCAATTCTCTGCGGCCACTTTTACATGGCACTCCTTCTCCCGAAGTTACGGAGTCATTTTGCCGAGTTCCTTAACAATGCTTCTCCCGTCGGCCTTAGGATTCTCTCCTCATCCACCTGTGTCGGTTTACGGTACGGGTACAGTACAAACAATAGCGGCTTTTCTTGACGCATGGCTCACATACTTCGTTACTTATGTTTCACTCCGCATCACGTCTTCGGCTTATCACACGGATTTTCCTATGTGACACCTACCTCGCTTGCGCCGGTCTTTCCATTCCCGGCTTATGCTCTCCACACGTGTCCCCACAGTTCTGTCATACTGCAGTACAGGAATTTCAACCTGTTGTCCATCGACTACGGCTTTCGCCCTCGCCTTAGGTCCCGACTTACCCAGAGCAGATCAGCTTTACTCTGGAAACCTTAGATATTCGGCCTGGAGGATTCCCACCTCCATCTCGCTACTCATTCCGGCATTCTCTCTTCTTAACGCTCCACAGCTCCTTCCGGTACTGCTTCGCCGCCCTAAGAATGCTCCTCTACCAATCCCTTATAGGATTCCTGAGCTTCGGTAGTGTGTTTCAGCCCCGGACATTTTCGGCGCAGGACCTCTCGACCAGTGAGCTATTACGCACTCTTTTAATGTATGGCTGCTTCTAAGCCAACATCCTGGTTGTCTTTGAAATCCCACATCCTTTTCCACTTAACACACATTTTGGGACCTTAGCTGCAGGTCTGGGCTCTTTCCCTTTCGACTACCCAACTTATCTCGTGTAGTCTGACTCCCGATAAGCATCACTACGGCATTCGGAGTTTGATATTCTTCGGTAAGCTTTGACGCCCCCTAGGAAATTCAGTGCTCTACCTCCGTGTGACTCTATCGAGGCTAGCCCTAAAGCTATTTCGAGGAGAACCAGCTATCTCCGGGTTCGATTGGAATTTCTCCCCTATCCACACCTCATCCCCACCCTTTTCAACGGATGTGGGTTCGGTCCTCCATTGCCTTTTACGGCAACTTCAACCTGGACATGGATAGATCACCCGGTTTCGGGTCTACTCCGGCTGACTTGGCGCCCTATTAAGACTTGGTTTCCCTTCGGCTCCGGACCT
>NZ_QRVX01000106.1:0-2187 GCF_003458885.1 Coprococcus sp. AF21-14LB
GCTTTGGCACCCTTTACAAATTATGGACGGTAAAGTAGCTTTTCAAAAGCAGAAAAAAGTAGTCTTAAGATTTTGAAATATTGTAGCGGGTAGTGGAAAATGGTATAATGTGAATACAGAGAAACATATAAATTTGTATTTAACAATCAATAAATTGAGAGGGCTTAATCTTATGACTAAACAAAAGAAGGTAATTTGGATAATATTGGGAATAATTATTTTTGTGTTTAGTGTTTTTCTAGGGCTTGGATATTTAGGTCAAATAACAGGTGGAAATAGTTTAATACAAAGAACAGAAATGAACGATAAATATGTTCCGGAAGAAATAACAAAATATTATCCAATAGAAGATTTAAACTCAAAAGAAAGTTTACTTTCTGATAAAAATTATGCAAACTCAATACAGGATGCTCTGTTAAGTGCCTCTATTGAGTTTGAACAAGGCGAAGAATATAAAACACATATTGATAAGATTATAAAGGAGTTTGAAAACGAAAACTATAAAAGTGTTTTGTATATATCAGAAAAAAACGATATAGAGTCAAGTTTGACATTTTCAAAATTCAAAATTAAGGAAGTAGATGGTAAAAAGAGATATGCTCATATTACAAGTGTACATGAGGTTATAAAGAAAGACCGCCCGTATGACAAAGATACGATGTCGTTACTAAAATCACAGTTAGCATTAAGTGATAGATTGCAAGACTTAAATATCAGTCCAGACAATAGTCGCTTTTTATATGGATTTGTACATGATGAAGATATTTACAATACAAAAATAGAAAATAAAAAACCCGATGAAATTATTTATTTTGAACTTTGTGAAAAGCCTTTCTATTTTTGGTATTATGAAAATTTTCAAAGTGATAAATCTGGAAAATCTTTAAGTATAGAAATTGAAAGATAATAATAGAACAATTCCAGGTTGTAGAGGTGATTAGAATGAAGAAACTATATTGCATGAACTGTGGTACTGAAATAAAAGGAGGAATACCTAACGAATGTTCTTGTGGAGCTGAATTTGATTTAGCAGATACAAAAAACATAAAAAGAATAATTACAAGCATTATATTCTTTGTAATATTAATGTCTCCACTGCTTATTCTTATTCACTTTGGCAGACAATATTTACAAGCGTCAATTATTTTATATGCTTTGCTCCTGATTCTAGGTATTTTTTGGTGTCGTATCGTACAAACTATTTTAGTTCGTCTTGGGTTAGTAACTATGACGAACATTGAAATTAAATAACAACAATAACATCTTCACAACTCTACTGAGCAGGAAATCTGAAAAGGTCTCCTGCTTTTTTATACCAAAAAGATTAAAAATCCTATTATCCGCATAAACGCAGGAACTTTAAGCAATATGAATGAAAATACAAAAGAAATTTACCACTAATTTACTACGATTGAAAGAACCTTGATACGACAAAGAAAATAGCATAAAGAAAAGCAAAATGGCATTTCATACAAAATATGAGATGTTTTTTTGTTGCTGTAACACAGCACAATTTGTTCTTTTTTCTGCTTGACTATCTTTCATTTTTTAGAGCATGAATTGTCAAGAGCTTGTTGCGTAAGCAATGCTTGCACTCTTGATAAGGCATGGGATAAAAAATATTTTGACAGATAGCAGAAAAGTAATGACATGTGAGTTCTATAAATGATATAATAAATTATCAGATAAAAAATCAATCGGTTAACAATTTGCAAAGAAATTTCTAGGAGAAAAGAGTATGGGGAGAATAATTATGGTTTTATATATGGAAGCTTTATTGTTATCTGTTCTTACAATATGGTTTTTATATCACATAATAAAAAAGAAAAAAATCTTTCGTTGGGAAAATGCTCCATTGGACATGAGAGATTTTGTAAAGAGAAATGAAAAAAGGATGAATATGATTTCAAATGGTATTATAGGTATCATTTTGATTCCTGCGTTTTTGCGGGTAGTTCTTCCTGCTGTACAGGATTTTCCAAACATAAATTCTGGCAATTATCTTGAAGTAGAGGGAACAGTAACATCTTGGAATTATAGTGATGAAGATAAAAACAAAACAAGAGCTATTGGAATTATGGATAATAAAACTAAAAAAGAAATATTTGTAACTGTTTATAGTAAAGGAATACAAAAGGGGGAATATCTGAGAGTTAGATATTTACCTAATAGTAGATATGGAGAGAT
>NZ_QRVX01000107.1:0-2140 GCF_003458885.1 Coprococcus sp. AF21-14LB
CAGGGGCAGATTTGACTCATGTGAGTCAAATCTGCCCCTGTTTGGAACTATCTATTTCCCGACAGCCCGTTTTTTCATTCTATTATTTTTGAAACTGTATTCTAAAAATCACCGAAAGATTTCTTAGTTCAATACTAACTTAGCTGCTCCGCAGATTCCCGCATCATTTCCCAGTTTGGCAAGTGAGAAAATGACATGAGTATTTGCAAAGAAAGCTCTCTCTTTGAAATATTTCTCCACATAGGAAATAAGAATTTCTCCTGCTTTTGACACACCGCCGCCGATAACAATGACTGCCGGATCAGAGATCACTGCCAGATTCGCAAGCGCATAACCAAGATAGCGTCCGAATTCTTCTGCAACTTCCATCGCAACTGCATCTCCTTCTTTCACAGCATCAAAGATAGATTTTGCAGACAGCATGTCTTTCTCAAGAAGTGTCTTTCTCGTCTCATTTGCCAGTTTTCTCTTTGCAAGACGAACAATCCCTGTTGCAGATGCGTACTGTTCCAGACATCCGCGTCCGCCGCAGCCGCAGACTTCTGTCTCCTCATAATTTACACAGATATGCCCAATCTCACCGCCGGCTCCTGTAGAACCACTCAGAATCTTTCCATTAACGATTACACCGCCGCCAACACCTGTTCCAAGTGTTACCATGATCAGATTCTTATGTCCAAGTCCGCCGCCTTTCCACATCTCGCCTAATGCTGCCACATTGGCATCATTTCCAACAGCAACTGTGATACCGGTCAATTCTTCCAGTTCATGCTTCACATCTTTATAACCCCATCCAAGATTAGCAGTCTTCTGTACAATACCATTCTCAGAAACCGGCGCCGGAACTCCTACTCCGATTCCAAGAATGTTCTCCTGTGTCAGATGGTGATGTTCCATTTTCAGATTCAGAGATTCTGCGATATCCGGAAGAATTGCATGTCCCCCATTAGCTGTATTCGTCTTAATCTCCCACTTCTCTACCAGTTCGCCATCAAACTGGAATAATCCCATCTTTACTGTAGTTCCTCCAATGTCCACACCAAAACAATAGTTCATCTTCTTCTCTCCTATTTCTTTAATAAATTTTCCTGCACACGGCGATACAGTTCATGTGCTGCATTATATCCCATCTGTTTCTGTCTGTGATTAACAGATGCAGATTCTACAATGATCGCAAGGTTACGTCCCGGTCGGATTGGGATAGAATGACATACAACCTTATTGCCCAGGAATTCTGTGTATTCTTCCTCCAGACCAAGCCGGTCATATTCCTTATCTCTGTTCCAGTCTTCCAGAGTAATTACAAGATCAATCGTCTGTGTTTCCTTCACACTCTGAACACCAAACAGCGTCTTCACATCCACAATACCGATTCCTCTCAATTCAATGAAATGTCTTGTAATATCCGGAGCACGTCCCACAAGCGTTTCATCACTTACTTTTCGAATCTCAACGACATCGTCGGTTACAAGCCGATGCCCTCTCTTAATCAGCTCAAGAGCCGCCTCACTCTTACCGATACCGCTCTCTCCCATGATCAGTACCCCGACACCATAAACATCTACAAGCACGCCATGAATAGAAATACACGGCGCAAGCTCTACATTCAGCCATCGGATAATCTCTGCCATAAACGGAGATGTTGCCTTATCTGTCAGGAATACCGGAACATCGTATTCGACTGCCTTACGCAGCATGATCTCATCCGGCCGTAAATCTCTGCTGTAGATCAGACACGGAATCTTTCGTTCTAACAGCAGAGTATAGATCTCTTCTTTTCTCTCATCTGATATGCTCTGCAAATATGCATATTCCACATAACCAATGATCTGTACGCGGTCCGCATCAAAATGCTCAAAAAATCCCGTCAGCTGCAGCGCCGGACGGTTGATATCCGGCACTTCGATTTTACGTCCGGCAAGCGAAATATCCGGTGTAAGATTCTTTAATTTCATCTTTTCAACCAGTTTCTTCATTTCTACACTGCTCATATATTTCTTCCTTTCCTGAATCAACTCGCACTTTCAATTTATTGTACCAAGCCGCTAGCGCGGCGGCTAGCCCCAGGTACGTGAATTTTCCACTTTTTTAACAAAAAAGTAGCAGTTTTTGAATATATGTTGTATTGTTGAGTTACCAC
>NZ_QRVX01000108.1:0-1940 GCF_003458885.1 Coprococcus sp. AF21-14LB
AAAAAAAGTTCTCACAGGTCGCATAAAACCTGCTTTTTTTATGTCAAATTTTCTGTTTTTATGGCTGTTATTTTATGTTATTGTATGATATAATAAGGGATAGGAGGGATGACAGATGAATCTTCATATAACAAAATCAAAAAATGCAGAGTCCTTTTATATCTGTAAATCTTATACAAAAGCAAATGGCAGCACTACTTCAGCTATCGTCCGCAAGCTGGGAACCTTAGAACAACTTTTGCCTGAACATGGTCCTACAAGAGATGATGTCGTTGCATGGGCGAAAAATGAAGTGAAAATAGAAACTGAAAAATATAAAAAAGAAAAAGAAGCACAGACAGTATTGATACCATTCCATGCAGATAGACAATTAGATTATGACAAGCAGGTCTTCTTCCGTGGTGGCTATCTGTTTCTCCAATCCATTTATTATCAACTACAAATGAATAAAATCTGCCGGAAACTGAAACAGAAATATAAATTCAAGTATGATATCAATGCGATCCTCTCGGATCTGATTTATGCAAGAATCTTAGAACCTTGCAGCAAACGTTCTTCTTACAAAGTTGCATCTGAATTCTTAGAAAAACCATCCTATGAACTTCATGATGTCTACCGGGCATTGGATGTACTTGGTGCGGAATGTGATCTTATTCAGTCTGAAGTTTATAAAAACTCCCACTTCCTTGGAAAAAGAAATGATAAGATCCTTTATTATGACTGCTCGAATTATTACTTTGAAATTGAACAAGAAGATGGAAATAAAAAATACGGGAAAAGTAAAGAACACAGGCCAAACCCGATCATCCAAATGGGATTGTTTATGGATGGAGATGGGATTCCCCTTGCTTTTTCTCTTTTTCCGGGAAATGCAAATGAGCAAACCTCTCTCAAACCGTTAGAAAAGAAAGTTCTTGGAGATTTTGGTTGTCAGAAATTTATTTATTGCAGCGATGCCGGGCTTGGCTCTGAATCAATCCGGGAATACAACCACATGGGGGAACGGTCTTATATCGTAACCCAGTCCATCAAAAAGCTGAAGAAAGAAGAAAAAGAATGGGCATTAAATTTACAGGGGTTTAAAAGAGTATCAGATGGAACCCCTGTTGATATCACAAAACTACCAGAAGATGATAAAGGACTTTATTATAAAGACGAGCCCTACACCACAAAGAAGCTGCATCAACGCCTGATCATTACCTATTCTCCTAAATATGCCCTTTATCAAAAATCTATTCGAGACAAACAGATTGAACGGGCACAAAAGATGCTGTATTCAGGGAACACAAAAAAGAACCGAAAAAATCCAAATGACCCAGCACGTTTCATCGGAACGATCGCTGTAACAGAAGAAGGGGAAGCTGCTGATGTAAATCATTATCTAGATGAAACCAAGATTTCTGAAGAAGCCCAGTATGATGGCTTTTACGCAGTATGCACAGATCTTTTAGATGACGAAGTTAGTGATATTTTAAAAGTAAGTGAAGGAAGATGGCAGATAGAAGAATGTTTCCGGATTATGAAAACAGATTTTTCTGCAAGACCTGTCTATTTACAGGATGAAAACCGGATCAAAGCACATTTTCTAATCTGTTTTCTTGCATTGACCATATACCGTTTCCTTGAGAAAAAACTGGATACTAAATATACATGTGAAGAATTATTAGATGTTCTAAAAGAAATGAATTTCGCTGAAATACAGGAACAGGGATTTATTCCTTTATACAAACGAGAAAGAATTACGGATGATCTTCATGACGTCTGCGGTTTCCGAACAGATTATCAGTTCATAACAAAAAGTAAGATGAGAAATATTCAGAAAAAAAGTAAAGGGAAGGAATAAATTACTATATTTCGAAACAACGACAAAAATCGCTATACCCCAGTAAACATGAGGGATACAGCGATTTTTTCTTTTTCTAACTGTCAAAGATGGGATT
>NZ_QRVX01000109.1:0-1936 GCF_003458885.1 Coprococcus sp. AF21-14LB
GCACGGGAGTTTGACACATCATTTTTATAACTTTCCTTAGGAATCCTTTATTTAAGCCATTTAAGGCTTATTTTTTTGTCAAATTTTACGAATTTATACGTGCTATTTTGTACTATTTGTGGTATAATAAAGGAAAAGGGTTGGAGGGATTATCAGATGTACATTTCTATTACTGGAAATAAAGGAAATCAAGATGTTTATATCAAACAATCTTATCGAAAAGATAACGGAAAAACATCTTCTCGTATTTATAAAAAACTGGGAAAATATAATGCTCTTTTAGAGCTGTTTTCAGGCAATGAACAAGATTTAATGGACTGGGCAAAAAAGGAAGCTGAAAAAGAAACTCTTGCTTATAATCAACAAAAAAGAAAAAGTCTCTCTATCCTTATCGCCACTTGCTCGCATTCCTCTCGAAGAAGAACGCGTATTTAATATCGGATATTTATTTTTGCAAAAGATATGTAGCGAACTAAGAATGGATATCATTTGCAGAAACATACGTAATCACCATAAGTTTTCCTATGATTTCCACGCAATCCTCACAGATTTGATTTATGCCAGAATTCTGGCGCCTTCTAGTAAACTCAGTAGTTATAAGTACTGTCATTCCTTATTAGAACCGCCAAAGTATTCACTCCAGGATCTTTATCGCGCTCTGTCCGTTCTTACCGAAGAGTCTGACTTTATTCAGGAAGAATTATACAAGAATTCCAATTTCATTCATCCACGGAATTCCAAGATTTTATATTACGATTGCACAAACTATTATTTCGAGATCGAAGCTGAAGATGGCATAAAAAAATATGGAAAAAGTAAGGAACATCGTCCAAACCCAATCATAACCATGGGGCTTTTTATGGATGCAGATGGAATTCCTTTGGCATTCGATATATTTCCAGGAAACCAAAACGAACAACTTACATTAAAACCAATCGAACAGAAGGTCATCAAAGATTTTAATTGCAGTGAATTTATTTTTTGCTCAGATGCCGGTTTAGGTGGAAAAAGCAATCGTTTTCTGAACAGCTTTGGGAATCGCTCTTATGTAATTACTTATTCTTTGAAAAAAATGAAAAAGGAAGAACGTGATTTAGCACTCTTACCAACTCAGTTTAAGATCCCTGGTTCCAACAAACTGATTGACTTACGAACACTTGATGAATCCGATCCAAAAGTGTTCAACACTATTTATTATAAAGAATACCCTCTTGTAACAGGAGATATGGATGAAACGGTCATTATTACCTATTCTCCAAAATATAAAGCTTATCAAAGTAAGATTCGTAATACTCAGATTGATCGAGCAAAAAAAATGATACAATCTTCAGATAAAACCAGAAAAGGAAAAGGTTCAAATGATCCCGCCCGTTTCATTCAAAGAACAGCTGTCACAGAATATGGTGAAATAGCTCAAAAAAATATTTATCAATTAGATGAAGCTAAAATCCTAGAAGAGTCTATGTATGATGGATTTTATGCAGTGATTACAAATCTTGAGGGAGATATTAGAGAGATTATTAATATCAACAAACAGCGTTGGGAAATCGAAGAAAACTTCAGAATCATGAAGTCCGAATTCGAGGCAAGACCTGTATTTGTCAGACGCGAAGATCGCATCAAAGCTCATTTCCTGACCTGCTTCATTAGCCTATTAGTTTATCGATTATTGGAAAAGAAACTTGGAGAAGAGTTTACCTGCAGTCAGATTTTAGAAACATTAAGAAATATGAATGTTACACTTTTATCCAAAGACAGTGGCTACATTCCTTCTTATAAACGTACAAAGATAACAGACAAACTACATAGTTCCTTTGGGTTCCGTACGGATTATGAATTCATACGCAAATCTACTATGAGGACGATCATAAAAGAAACAAAACAGAAAAAATAGAAAAATAGCACATATCGTTGCAAACAAGAAAACGGCTACACC
>NZ_QRVX01000011.1:0-66274 GCF_003458885.1 Coprococcus sp. AF21-14LB
GAAAACAATCTTCATTGGGTGTTGGATGTTCATTTTCGAGAGGATGCATGTAAAATCAAAGCAGAAAAAGCGATGCAAAATCTGTCACTGATCCGAAAGATCTGTTATAATCTTATGAAATTGGATAAACGATTTGACAAGAAGAAAAAAATGACCTATAAAAAGATGAGTATGTTATATACATATCATTTAGAATATGTGCAGGAATTGATTTTTGAGAAAATTGTAGAAAATATTTAAAAATATCCATCTAGGGAAATAGTTCTCTAAATGGATATTTTATGCGGTTGCCCTGGTAGCAGGAAAACTAAAACTTGTGGAATTGTTGTTGATGATGTATAATCATAAGTTGGAATATGAAAAGAAAAGGGAAGACGTCATATGGCAATACCAGTAAAGCTGGATGTATTTGAAGGTCCTTTGGATCTCCTAATGCATTTAATTGATAAAAATAAGGTAGATATTTATGATATTCCGATTGTAGAAATTACGAATCAGTATATGGAATATATACGAGCAATGCAGGAACAAGACTTAAATGTGATGAGCGAATTTCTTTTGATGGCAGCAACACTTTTGGACATTAAATGTCGTATGCTTTTGCCGAAAGAAGTAAATGAGGAAGGCGAAGAGGAAGATCCGAGACAGGAACTTGTGGAGCAGCTGCTGCAGTACAAGATGTATAAATATATGTCCTATGAATTAAAAGATCGACAGCTGGACAGTGAGAGATTAATGTTTAAAGGTCCTACAATTCCGGATGAGGTACAGGAATATCAGGAGCCGATTGATTTGGATAAACTTCTGGAAGGATTGACACTGGCAAAATTAAATGCAATTTTTACAGAAATTATGCGGCGCAAAGAAGATAAAATGGATCCGATTCGAAGTAAGTTTGGAAAAATTGAACGGGAAGAAGTGACGCTTTCAGACAAACTTGTATATGTAGAACAGTATGCAAGATTCCATAGATGTTTTAGTTTTCGAGAACTGTTAAGCCGTCAGCGTTCAAAGATGCATGTAATTGTTACATTTTTAGCGATTTTGGAATTGATGAAGATGGGAACGATTCTAATTGAACAGGATGGAACTTTTGCAGATATTATCATTACATCTCAGATATATAGAAAAGGATAGAAAAATGAAACTCACAAAATTAGAGAGTGCGGTGGAAGCAATTCTATTTGCAATGGGGGATTCGGTTGCTCTTGATAAGATTGCTGCGGCAATCGGGCAGACGCCGGATGAAACGAGAATGATTCTGCGGCATATGATGGACTATTATGAAAAGGAAAATAGAGGGATTCACATTATTGAGTTGGAAGATTCTTTCCAGATGTGCACGAAGACGGATTTATATGACTATTTAATCCGGATCGCAAAACAGCCGAAGAAATGTGTGCTGACAGATGTTCAGTTGGAAACGCTTTCTATTGTGGCATATAAACAGCCGGTAACAAAGCTGGAGATTGAAAAAATCCGTGGTGTGAAATCAGACCACGCGATTAATAAATTAATTGAATATAACCTGATCTGTGAAGTGGGACGACTGGATGCGCCGGGACATCCGCATCTGTTTGGAACAACAGAAGAATTTTTGAGAAGATTTGGTGTTGCATCGCTAGAGGAGCTGCCAAATCTGAATCCGGAACAGGTGGAAGAAATGAAAACAGAAGCAGAGGAAGAAGCAGAGATGAAACTGGATGTATAGTGCAGTTTCATCTTTTTGTTTGCGGAATAATTCGTCTGAGAAATTCATAGATAACTATATATGCAGGAAATTATCCGGGTATTAGGAGGGCGCTATGAAAAAAATATATTGGAAAAGTATTTCGTGGATCATTGGACTGTTGCTCGGTCTGCAAATATGGATTTTGTCTGGCGGTGGGGCGGACGCAGCACAGACAGTACCGGAAGAACTTCAAAATCTGCATGCGCAGTCGGCTGTGTTAATGGATGGGGCCAGCGGACGTGTTCTGTTTGAAAAAAATGGTTATGAGAAGCGGGCTATGGCAAGTACGACAAAGATTCTCACATGCATTCTGGCTTTAGAAAAAGGAGATTTGGAACAGATTGTTACGGTTTCTAAAAATGCGGCAAGACAACCGAAAGTGCATCTTGGTATGCAGGAGGGAGAGAAATTCTTTCTGAAAGATCTGCTCTATTCATTGATGCTGGAATCCCATAATGATTCTGCAGTGGCAGTAGCAGAAGCGATTGCAGGTTCTACAGAGGAATTTGCGGTACAAATGAACGAAAAGGCGAGAGAAATCGGCTGTAGAAACAGTCATTTCATTACACCGAACGGATTGGATGCATCGGATGAAGAAGGAAAGCACTCTGCAACGGCAGAAGAACTGGCAAAAATCATGCGGTACTGTATTAAGGACTCTGAGAAGCGGGAAATTTTTCTGGAAATTACCGGTACACAGGAGAAAACATTTCAGAATATAGAAAAAACAAGAAGTTTTTCCTGCGTCAATCATAATGCGCTTTTACAGATGGAAGAAGGGGCTTTGACAGGGAAGACCGGATTTACCTCTGAAGCGGGATATTGCTATGTAGGGGCAGTGAAAAGAGATGACCGTACATTAATTGTAGCACTTTTAGGATGTGGCTGGCCAGGGCATAAGAGCTGGAAATGGCAGGATACAAAGTCTTTACTGCGTTATGGATTTGGGCATTATCGGTATCGTGAGATAAAAGCCATTCCGAAAATTCCAACAGTGGAAGTAGAAGAGGGATGTAAAGAGAACTCAGAGTTGTTTTCTAAAATATTTTTACAGGGTACGGCAGAAAAGCCGTCCTTTCGGATGTTGTTAAAAGATGATGAGAAAATATATGTGAAGGTAAAAATGAATGAACGGCAAAAAGCGCCTGTATGTAAGGGAGAGCTGATCGGAACAGTGTTATATACTTTGAATGGAAAAATTGTTTATCAGACTCCGGTTTTGGCAAAGGAGCAAATTGACAGAAGAAATTTCTGGTGGGTATTGAAAAAAGTGATAAAAATATATTTGATCCAATATAATTAGACAACAAGATAATAAAGGTCAAGAAGATGATAAAAACAACACTTTAAAGTTGATAAATTTTGTCATAGAATAAGAAAAGACAATTGACTTGATGAATTATACTTGATGAGAAATTAGAAGTGAGGACGATTTTTATGAGAAATTTTGAAAAATATGAACGGATGTATTTCATGCCGCCAGAAGTAAGTTATGATTGGGTCAGAAAAGAGTATTTAGAAAAACCTCCGGTATGGTGCAGCGTAGACTTAAGAGATGGCAATCAGGCTTTGATCGAACCGATGAGCTTGGAAGAAAAATTGGAATTTTTTGAGCTTCTTGTCGAAATTGGATTTAAAGAGATTGAGGTAGGATTTCCGGCCGCTTCAGAGACGGAATATACATTTTTGCGTGCATTAATTGAACGCAAGATGATTCCGGAAGATGTGACGATTCAGGTGCTGACACAGGCAAGAGAACATATTATCCGTAAGACATTTGAAGCGTTAGAGGGGGCGCCGCATGCGGTAGTGCATTTATATAATTCGACTTCTGTAGCGCAGCGCGAACAGGTCTTTCGGAAAAATCGGGAGGAGATTAAGCAAATTGCTGTAGAAGGCGCTAAACTGCTTCAAACATTGGCAGATGAAACGGATGGAAATTTCACATTTGAATACAGTCCGGAAAGTTTTTCGGGAACGGAAATGGATTATGCGTTGGAAGTGTGTAATGCAGTGCTTGATATCTGGAAGCCAACAAAAGAAAAACCGGTTATCATTAATATTCCAACAACGGTAGAAAATGCTATGCCGCATGTATTTGCCTGCCAGGTAGAATATTTTACAAAATATTTAGCATATCGGGAACATGTGGTGCTGAGTCTTCATCCTCATAATGACAGAGGATGCGGTGTTGCTACAGCAGAACTTGGCGTATTGGCAGGGGCTGACCGTGTGGAAGGGACGCTGTTTGGAAATGGCGAGCGGACTGGAAATGTAGATATTATCACGCTTGCTATGAATCTTTTTTCTCATGGGATTGATCCCGGGCTTGATTTTTCCAGAATGCCTCGCATTGTAGAAGCGTATGAGCGTCTTACAAGAATGAAGGTTGGGATGCGCCAGCCGTATGCGGGAGAACTTGTATTTACTGCGTTTTCAGGTTCCCATCAGGATGCCATTGCGAAAGGCATGAAGTGGCGTGAAGAAGGTCATACAGATAAATGGACAGTACCATATCTCCCGATCGATCCACATGATGTAGGGCGACGGTATGAGTCCGATGTGATTCGGATTAACAGTCAGTCCGGCAAAGGCGGCGTTAGCTATATTCTGAAGCAGAATTATGGCATTTCTCTTCCGGAAAAAATGAAAGAAGAAGTGGGATATCTTGTAAAAGATGTTTCAGATAAGGCGCACAAAGAATTAACGCCGGAATGGATTTATCATATTTTTGAAGATCATTATATTAATGCAAAAGGGGTATTTTATATTGAGGAATCCCATTTCCGCAGAGAAAATGGAATCCTTGCAGATGCAGTCATTGTGCATGGAACGAGTAAACATACAGTTACGGGAAGCGGAAATGGACGACTGGATGCCATTAGCAATGCGATCAAACAGTATTTTGGCGTCAGCTATGAGCTGTCTTTCTATGAGGAACATTCACTCACAAAAGGCTCTTCCTCGAAGGCAGTTGCCTATGTGGGTGTCATCTGTAATGGAAAGCATTATTGGGGAACCGGAATCGATGCAGATATTATCAGCGCATCGATAGAGGCGCTGACTGTTGCTGTTAATAAGATCGATCAGATTAAAAATTCTGATGGATATAAAGATGAGCGTATGATAGCAATTATGAATTTTATTCAGGAAAATTATCTGGATGTGACACTGGAAAGTCTGTCGGAGAAATTCTATCTTTCTAAGCCGTATCTTTCCAAATATATTAAAGAAAAAGCCGGAAGTACGTTCGGCGAGATCGTAAAACGTGTGCGTATGAAAAAGGCAAGGACATTGTTAAAGAGCAGCACCATGACCGTTGAGAGCATCGCAGAAGCGGTGGGATATCAGAATGTAGAGCATTTCAACAGGCTCTTTAAAAAAGCGTATAATATGACGCCGATTCAGTTCCGGAATCATGGATAATCAGAAGAGGCACGTAAAAAACAGGCGGGAGAAAATTCCCGCCTGCTTTTTACTTATATTAAATATTAAATTGCGCGTGTGTACTGGCGCAGCCATTCGTTTTCTTCTTCTGTCATATACGGAGAGAGTTTCTCGTAAACTTCAGCATGGTAACTGTTGAGCCATTCTTTCTCACGAGGAGACATGAGATCAGGATTGATACCGTCAAGGTCGATTGGCGCAAATGTGATCGTCTCGAAATACATGAACTGTCCGTATTCGTTCTTTTCGCCTTTGCGTACAACCATTTCATTTTCAGTACGGATGCCGTGAGAGCCTTCTGTGTAGATACCAGGTTCATTTGTAAGAACCATACCTTCTGTAAGTTTTTCACTTTCTCCGGCACGCCCCTGTGAACGGAATCCGGCAGGACCTCGTGGATGTTCAGGAGATAGCCGACACCGTGTCCTGTTCCGCAGCGATAATCGATTCCCATTTCCCACATTGGCTGTCTTGCATAGATGTCAAGATTGATTCCGGTACATCCGTAAAGGAATTTTGCCATGGAAAGTCCGATCATACCGCGTGCGACAGCAGTAAAGTCGCGTTTTAATTCATCACTGATCGGTCCAAGTACAAATGTTCTTGTGATATCTGTAGAACCTTCATAGTAGTTTCCGCCTGTATCATTCAGGAAGAAATGTGCTGGCTGAAGCTGTACGTCTGTTTCCGGTGTAGAAGAGTAGTGCATCATTGCTGCATGCTCTTTGTATGCACAGATCGGAGAGAAACTCTGCCAGAGGTAGCCGTCTTGTTCCTTGCGGAACTCATCTAATTTTTCAGCAGCAGAAGATTCCGTGATCTTCTCAGATGCAACATGGGTTTTTACCCAGTGCATGTATTTTGTGACAGCGACACCATCTTTGATATGTGCGCGGCGTATATTTTCAAGTTCCACTTCGTTCTTTAACGCTTTGAAAAGAATTTCCGGGTTTGTTGCTTCTACAGTTGCAGTATCTTCCGGAATGTTGGAAGAAAGTGCATAGTTCACGCGGTCCGGATCGAAAAGTACACAGTCTTCTTTCGAGAAGCCTTTGACTGTTTCGTAGATTGCGTTGTAAGGAAGAATTTCAATATTATCTTTTGCAAGGAGCGCTTTTGCTTCGTCGTTTAATTTCTTTTCAGAGATAAATAACTGCATGCGGTCTTCGTAAATGATTGCATAAGCAAGGATGAGCGGAGAATATGCAACGTCATTTCCGCGCATGTTAATCAGCCATGCAATGTCATCAAGAGAAGCCAATACATGGATGTTGGCGTTCTTTTCTTTCATCACTTCACGGATTCTTGCGAGTTTGGAAGCGGTACTTTCGCCGCTGTATTTTTCTTCCAGGATAAATACCGGTTCTTCTGCCATTGCAGGGCGGTCTTCCCAGACTTCATCGATCAGATCCATATCGTATTCGACAGTTACATTTTTGGCAGCCAATGCTTTTTTCCAGTTGTTTCCCTGAGTTGTGGAGATGACCTGTCCATTAAATGCCAGTTTTCCATTCTCTGGAAGATAGTTCACAAGATATTCCTGGATCGTCGGCACATCCGGCTGTCCCATGCGGTAAAGGTCGATTCCGCTTCCCTCCAGTTGTTTTTCGGCCTGGATGAAATATCTTCCGTCTGTCCAAAGTCCTGCTTCGTCTTTGGCAATGACAGCAGTTCCGGCAGAACCTGTGAAGCCGGAAATGAATTTTCTTGCCATGAAATACTCACCGACATATTCGCTCTGGTGATTGTCTGAAGAAGGAATTACATATGCATCGATATTCTTGCTTTTCATCAATGTCCGTAATTTCTCAATTCGTTCTGTTACGTTCATTTTCGTTTCCTCCTGTATAAAACATATTACAAATGATATTGTACCACAGTCTAAAAAAAAGAGATATAGTAAATCTGATTTTTCGAAAGAAAAATTTTTAGAAATTTTCAGAAGAAAATGGGGAGCTGTAATTTCTAAATTCATTTACGGCTGGAAAAAGTGAAAATGACAAAAAAATAACAAAAACAATTGCACTTTAAGGAAAAACACCGTATAATGATACTCGGCAGAATTTGAAAAGAATTTGGAAATAGGAAAATGGAGGACTGGGCTATGAATAACAGAACAGCAGAAAACTTCGCAGGCAAGCGAATCACAGCATTGCTCGATGAAGGAAGTTTTGTTGAAATCGGTAGAGAGATCACTGCCAGAACAACAGATTTCAACGTACAGGCAAAGGATACTCCGGCTGACGGCGTTATTACCGGATATGGAGTGATCGATGGAAATCTGGTTTATGTTTACAGCCAGGATGCAGAAGTGATGAATGGTTCCATCGGTGAAATGCATGCAAAAAAAATCGCACATATTTATGATATGGCAATGAAGATGGGGGCACCGGTAGTAGGTTTTGTGGACTGTGCAGGACTGCGGCTGCAGGAAGCGACAGATGCACTTAACGGATTTGGAGAATTATATTTGAAACAGGCAATGGCTTCTGGTGTGATTCCGCAGATTACTGCTGTGTTTGGTACATGCGGAGGAGGACTTGCAGTTGTTCCGGCATTGACAGATTTTACTTTTATCGAAGAAAAAGGACGTTTGTTTGTGAACTCACCAAATGCAATTCCGGGAAATACAGAAGCAAAATGTGATACGGCATCTGCTTCTTATCAGGAGAAAGAGACAGGTCTTGTCGATTTTGTTGGAACTGAGGAAGAGATTATTGAGAACATCCGCGAACTGATCTGCATGATTCCTGGAAATAACGAGGACAATGATTCTTATGATGAATGTCTGGATGATTTAAACAGACGCTGCGAAGAATTGGAAAATGCAGTTGAAGATCCGGCAATTATGCTTTCAATGATTTCTGATAATGGGATTTTCTTTGAAGCAAAGAGAAACTTTGCAAAAGATATGGTAATAGGGCTGATCCGTTTAAATGGAATGACTGTTGGTGCAGTGGCAAACCGTACAACACGTTATGATGAAGAAGGAAACGCCGCAGAGACATTTGATTGTGCATTATCTGCCCGTGGCTGCAGAAAAGCGGCAGACTTTGTGAATTTCTGTGACGCTTTCAATCTTCCGGTTGTGACATTTGTAAATGTAAACGGATTTAAGGCATGTAAGTGTTCTGAAAATAATATTGCAAGAGAGACAGGACGCCTCACATATGCGTTTGCAAATGCAACTGTTCCGAAAGTAACTGTTGTAACAGGAAAGGCTTACGGAAGCGCTTATGTTGCAATGAACAGTAAATCGATTGGTGCAGATATGGTTTATGCATGGCCGAAAGCAGAAATCGGTATGATGGATGCAAAACTGGCAGCAAAGATTATGTATGCGGATGAAGCTGCGGAAGTGATTGCAAAAAAGGCAAAAGAGTATGAAGCGCTTCAGACAAGTCCGGCTGCTGCCGCCAGAAGAGGCTATGTAGATACAATCATTGAACCGGCAGATACAAGAAAATATCTGATCGGTGCATTTGAGATGTTATTTACGAAAAGGGAAGACCGTCCGGTAAAAAAACACGGAACAGTATAGTGAGGTGAACCAAATTGAAAAAGAAATTAAGTATTCTTGTCTGTATGCTTGTATTTGTACTCGGCCTTTCAGCATGTTCCGGACAGAAAGAAACTGCAGAGTATAATCAGGAAGCATTGGCACAGGTATCAGACTTTTTGATTTCGAATTTCTCACAGATGACGGAAGAACAGTTCGAGGCGTTTCACAGTACATCTGAATATGCATTGAATTATACTCTGATGAACACAGGGGTTCCATTAGAAAGCGATGCATTTCTTGCGGCAATGGATGCCTGGCAGGCTGCCATTAAAGAATGTGGAACATATGCTGATCATGGCGACTATTCTATGGAAGTGAAAAGTGACGGAGCAATTTTGAAAGCAAATGCATCTTTTGAGAACCGTGATGCAGTCATGGAGTTTGCTTTTGATGAAGAGTCAAAGTTGGAATCTCTTACCGTGAGTGCAGAATATACAACAGGAGAGATCCTGACAAAGGCAGGATTGAATACAGTGCTTGGAATGGGAACTGTATTTGTTATGTTAATCTTTATGGCATGGCTGATTTCTCTTATGAAATATATTCCGGTAATTGCGGAGAAATTTTCCGGAAAGAAAAAAGAAGAGCCGTCAGAAGCAGCGCCGGTTGTTGTTGAGGAAACTGAGATCGCAGATGAAACAGATGATCTGGAACTTGTGGCTGTGATTACTGCAGCAATTGCTGCAGCAGAGGGAACATCCTCAGATGGATTTGTTGTAAGATCGATTAAAAAAAGAAGAAAACCAGGAAAATGGAATGCATAGGCGTTTTAGGAGGAAATCAATATGAAAAGCTATACAATTACAGTAAATGGAAATGTATATGATGTTACAGTAGAAGAAGTGGCTAATGGCACTGCACCGGCTGCAAGACCAGTGGCAGCACCTGTTGCAGCACCAAAAGCAGCACCGGCAAAAGCAGCAGCGAAACCGGCAGCAGGAAGTGTAGAAGTAAAAGCAGGTGCGGCAGGAAAAGTATTTAAGATTGAGGCATCTGTTGGTCAGACAGTGAAAAGCGGAGATACGGTTGTTGTCATTGAAGCAATGAAAATGGAAATCCCGGTTGTAGCACCGGAAGATGGAACAGTTGCAAGCATTAATGTAGCTGTCGGTGATGCAATTGAATCAGGAGCAGTTCTTGCTACATTAAACTAAACAATTAGCTCATCTTCGGATGTTACAGGAGGTTTAAACATGGAATATATTACAACGACCCTGGGAAACCTCGTTCATCAGACTGCCTTCTTCAATCTGACATGGGGAAACTTTTTGATGATTGCAGTTGCATGCGGTTTCCTGTATCTGGCGATAAAGCATGGGTTCGAACCGTTACTTCTGATTCCGATCGCATTTGGTATGCTGCTTGTTAATATCTATCCGGATATTATGCTCCATGCTGAAGATGCAGCGAACGGAACAGGTGGATTATTATATTATTTCTTCAAACTGGATGAATGGGCAATTCTTCCATCCCTGATTTTCATGGGAGTCGGGGCTATGACTGATTTCGGTCCTCTGATTGCAAATCCGGCCAGCTTCCTTCTTGGAGCTGCTGCACAGTTTGGTATTTTCGCAGCATATCTTGGCGCTATGGCAATGGGATTCTCAGATAAAGCAGCAGCTGCCATCTCTATCATTGGTGGTGCTGACGGACCAACATCTATTTTCCTTGCAAGCAAACTGCAGCAGACAGGACTTCTGGGACCGATTGCTGTGGCAGCGTATTCTTATATGTCGCTTGTGCCGATTATTCAGCCGCCGATCATGAAGCTTCTGACAACAGAAAAAGAGCGAAAGATTAAAATGGAACAGCTTCGTCCGGTATCAAAACTGGAAAGAATTCTGTTCCCGATCATCGTTACAATCGTTGTCTGCCTGATTCTTCCGACAACGGCTCCGCTTGTTGGTATGCTGATGCTCGGAAACCTGTTTAAAGAATGTGGCGTTGTAAGGCAGCTGACAGAGACTGCCTCAAATGCAATGATGTATATTGTTGTTATTTTACTTGGAACGTCTGTTGGCGCTACAACAAGTGCAGAAGCATTCCTGAACTGGACTACATTAAAAATTGTAGCGCTTGGTTTGATTGCATTTGCATTCGGAACGGCATCCGGTGTTATTTTTGGTAAGATTATGTGTTATGCAACTCACGGAAAAGTCAATCCGCTGATTGGTTCTGCCGGAGTATCTGCAGTACCGATGGCAGCGCGTGTATCACAGAAAGTTGGTGCAGAAGCTGATCCGACGAACTTCCTGCTGATGCATGCAATGGGACCGAATGTAGCCGGCGTAATCGGAACAGCGGTTGCCGCCGGAACTTTTATGGCGATTTTCGGGGTATAGGAGACAGGGCATAATTGTCCAGGAAATAGGAGGAACACACAATGGCAGAAATGGTAAAAAAACCAATTAAAATAACTGAAACAATTCTGCGTGATGCACATCAGTCTTTGATTGCGACACGTATGACAACAGAACAGATGCTTCCGATCATTGATAAAATGGATCAGGTCGGATATCATTCTGTCGAATGTTGGGGCGGAGCCACATTTGACGCTTCTCTCAGATTTTTGAAAGAAGATCCGTGGGACAGACTTCGTAAATTCCGTGCCGGATTTAAAAACACAAAACTTCAGATGCTGTTCCGTGGGCAGAATATTCTCGGATATCGCCCGTATGCTGATGATGTAGTAGAATATTTCGTGAAGAAATCTGTTGCAAATGGAATTGATATTATTCGTATTTTTGATTGTCTGAATGACCTTCGCAACCTTCAGACAGCGGTAACAGCAGCAGTGTCAGAAAAAGCAGATGCACAGGTTGCGCTTTCTTATACACTGGGAGATGCTTATACACTGGAATACTGGATCGATATTGCGAAAAGAATTGAAGATATGGGAGCTACATCAATCTGTATTAAAGATATGGCAGGACTTCTTGTGCCGTATAAAGCAACAGAACTGGTACAGGCGATGAAAGAAGCAACAACACTTCCGATTCAGCTTCATACACATTACACATCAGGCGTTGCGTCTATGACTTATTTGAAGGCAGTAGAAGCCGGAGTTGATGTGATCGATACTGCAATCTCACCGTTTGCAATGGGAACGTCTCAGCCGGCGACAGAAGTTATGGTAGAGACATTTAAGGGAACGCCGTACGATACAGGATTGGATCAGAAATTGCTTGCAGAAATTGCAGACTATTTCCGTCCGATCCGCGACGAAGCTCTGGAATCCGGACTTCTCAATCCAAAGAATCTGGGAGTTAATATTAAAACACTTCTGTATCAGGTTCCGGGCGGAATGCTTTCTAACCTGACATCACAGTTAAAAGAGCAGGGTGCAGAAGATAAGTATTATGAAGTGTTAGAAGAGGTTCCAAGAGTGCGAAAAGATCTCGGAGAACCGCCGCTTGTAACACCATCTTCACAGATTGTCGGTACACAGGCTGTATTTAACGTATTGATGGGCGAACGTTACAAAATGGCAACAAAAGAAACGAAAGATATTTTAAGCGGAAAATACGGAAAAACAGTTAAGCCATTTAACGAAGAAGTACAGAAGAAATGTATTGGAGATGCAGAAGTCATTACATGTCGTCCGGCAGATCTGATTCCGGATGAACTTGACACACTGCGAGGAGAAATGGCACAGTGGTCACAGCAGGATGAGGACGTATTGTCTTATGCATTATTCCCGCAGGTGGCAACAGACTATTTTAAATATCGGGAAGCTCAGCAGACAAAAGTAGATCAGACAGTTGCCGATACAGAGAACGGTGCTTATCCGGTATAAGGAAATAAATAATCGGGGAGAAAATCAGAGATTCTGGTTTTCTTCCTTGTTTTTTTTCTGAAAAACATTTAATATAGAAGAGGTATTTTAGAAAAAAGGAAGAGTCAGAATATGAGCAGTAACAATAAGAATGAATTATTGCGGAGAATAGAAGAACAGTACAAAGAACTGAGCAAAGGGCAGAAACGGCTTGCAGACTATATTGTTCAGAATTACGATAAGGCGGTATTTCTGACTGCAGCCAGACTTGGAAAAGTTGTAGGAGTAAGTGAGTCTACGGTTGTGCGCTTTGCAACTCAGCTTGGTTATAAAGGATATCCGGGTTTTCAAAGAGCGCTGGAAGAGCTTGTAAGACATAAACTGAATTCCATTCAGCGTATGGAAGTAACTTATGGGCGTATCAGTCAGTCAGAGATTCTGGAGTCTGTGTTGCAGTCGGATATTGAGAAGATTAAGATGACGATAGGAAGTCTGGATCAGAAAGCTTTTGAAGAAGCGGTGGATACGATTGTAAAGGCGAGGAAGATTTATATTATCGGGATTCGCAGCTGTGCGCCGTTGGCTAACTTCTTGAGTTATTACCTGAATCTGATCTTTGACCATATTACACTGGTTCATACCAACAGCTCCAGCGAGATCTTTGAACAGATGATACGGATTGGTGAGGAAGATGTCGTAATCGGTATTAGTTTTCCGCGGTATTCGATGCGTACACTAAAGGCGTTAGAATTTGCCAGCAATAGAAAAGCAAAGGTGATCACACTGACAGACAGTGTGCACTCGCCAATGACTATTTATTCTTCCTGTAATCTGATTGCAAGAAGCGATATGGCTTCCATTGTAGATTCGCTTGTGGCGCCGCTTAGTGTGATCAATGCGCTTGTTGTAGCATTGTGCATGAAGAAACAAAAGGAAGTTGTAAAGACGTTGGAGACGCTGGAAGAAATCTGGGATGAATATCAGGTATACAGCGGTGATGAACTGAATCAGGTAGATGACAGGATGGAATTAGGATATGAAGAATAAAGTGCTGATAATAGGCGGAGGAGCTGCTGGAATGTTTGCGGCTATCTTTGCTGCAAGAAATGGTCGGGAAGTACATTTATATGAACAGAACGAAAAGCTTGGGAAAAAACTATTTATTACAGGAAAAGGACGCTGTAATCTGACGAATGCTGCCGATATGGAAGTACTTTTCCGGTC
Organism: Coprococcus sp. AF21-14LB; assembly: GCF_003458885.1. Classification (NCBI taxonomy): domain Bacteria; kingdom Bacillati; phylum Bacillota; class Clostridia; order Lachnospirales; family Lachnospiraceae; genus Coprococcus; species Coprococcus sp. AF21-14LB. The sequence goes on from NZ_QRVX01000011.1 coordinate 13,741, forward strand.
GGTTGTATCCAACGCTAAGTTTTTGTACAGCAGTTTTTATGGATATACGAATGAGGACACCATTCGCTTCTTTGAAGAAATCGGGCTGAAGACAAAAATTGAGCGCGGAGACAGAGTTTTTCCGGTGTCAGATCATTCTTCTGATGTGATCCAGGTGCTGCAAAAAGAGATGAAAACTCAGGGAGTGCAAATACATCTGAACACAAAAGTGAAAGAAATTCTTACAAAAGAAGGAAGATTTGACGCGGTTATACTTGAAAAGGGAGAAAAAATACATGGAGATGCCTGTATTATTACAACCGGTGGATTTTCTTATCAGACAACAGGATCTCGTGGAGATGGATACCAGTTTGCAGCGGAACTGGGCCATAAGGTAACAGAGCTGATGCCGGCACTTGTTCCAATGGAGACGGAGGAAGTCTATACGCATGAGCTTCAGGGATTGTCGCTTCGCAATGTAGCAGTAAAGATTTTGAATGGCAAAAAAGTTCTGTACAGTGATTTTGGAGAAATGCTGTTCACTCATTATGGAGTAAGCGGACCGCTGATGTTAAGTGCCAGCAGTATCGTAGGGAAAAGGCTTTTAAAACAATCATTGGAACTTCAGATTGATCTCAAACCTGCACTTTCGGAAGAACAGCTTGATCAGAGGGTGCTCCGGGATTTTGAGGAGAATCGGAATAAACAGTTTAAAAATGCAGTCCACAAGCTCTTTCCGGCAAAATTGATTCCGGTAATGATTTCACTTAGTGGAATTGATCCGGATAAAAAAGTAAATGAAATTTCAAAGGAAGAGCGCCAGAGATTTGTAAAACTGATGAAAGCATTTCCGGCAACATTGACCGGCTTGCGGGATTATAATGAAGCAATTATTACAAAAGGCGGTGTAAACGTAAAAGAAATCAATCCGGCGACAATGGAGTCCAAGATTGTACCGGGCGTTTATTTTGCGGGAGAAGTTTTGGATCTGGATGCGCTGACAGGCGGATTTAATCTTCAGATTGCATGGTCAACAGCTTATGCAGCGGGGATGAACGCCGGAATCGCAGAAGAATAATACGGAGGCAGAGTTTAGATGGGATATAATATTGCAATAGATGGACCGGCTGGTGCCGGTAAAAGTACAATAGCAAAAAAAGTTGCGAAAGAAAAAGGATTTATTTATGTAGATACCGGAGCAATGTATCGGGCGATGGCGCTGTATTTTTTAAAACTCGGAATCGCCCCGGAAGATAGTAATTCGATTGCCAAAGCCTGTACAGGTGCAGAAATTAAGATTGCCTATGAAGATGGAATGCAGCAGGTATATCTAAACGGACAGAATGTTACAGACCGGCTTAGAGAAGAGATGGTAGGAAATATGGCCTCTAAAAGCTCTGCTGTCGCTGAAGTGCGTGAGCATCTGCTGTCGCTGCAGAGAGAGCTTGCCAGAACTGAGGATGTGGTCATGGACGGACGTGATATCGGAACAAGGATCTTACCGGATGCCGATGTGAAAATATATTTGACGGCCAGCGTGGAAACAAGAGCAAAAAGACGCTACCGGGAACTTTTAGAGAAGGGCGAGGACTGCGATTATGAGAAAGTAGCGCAGGATATTGAACAGCGGGATTATCAGGATATGAACCGCCAGGTATCTCCGCTTTGCCAGGCAGAAGACGCGGTTTTCATAGATTCTTCTGATATGACAATTGAGGAAGTAGTGGAGGCGATTAAAGCATTATGCAGATAAAAGTAGCAAAAACAGCAGGGTTTTGTTTTGGTGTAAAGCGGGCTGTAGAGACTGTTTATGAGCAGGCAGAAACAAATCAGGGGAAAAAGATTTACACTTATGGTCCGATTATTCATAATGAGATTGTTGTGAATGATCTCCGGCAAAAAGGGGTAGAAGTAATCGAATCAGAAGAAGAGCTGGCCTCATTGAAAGACGGGATTGTTGTGATCCGTTCCCACGGTGTAGCAAAACATATTTATGATCTTTTGGAAGAAAATCAGATTGTCTGTGTGGATGCTACCTGTCCTTTTGTTAAAAAAATTCACAGAATCGTTGCAGAAGAAAGCGCGAAAGGCAAAGAAATTATTATTATTGGGAATGAAAAACATCCGGAAGTGGAAGGAATCAAAGGGTGGTCCGAAACAAAAGTGACAGTGATCGGATCAAAAGAAGATGCCTGCAGATTTCAGACTTCATTCGATCAGGAGCTGTGTATTGTATCACAGACGACATTTAATTACAATAAATTTAAAGAATTAGTTGAAATTATAGAAAAAATGGGGTATCATATAAGTGTTTTAAATACGATTTGCAGTGCTACGAAGGAACGTCAGGATGAGGCGCTTTGCATTGCCGGGGAAGTTGATGCCATGCTTGTCATTGGCGATAAGCACAGCTCGAATACCCAAAAGCTATTTGAAATATCAAAAAAAGCATGTAACAATACGTACTATATTCAGACACTTGACGATTTGGATTTGAATCAATTAGGGTCCTCGGAAACAGTAGGTATTACAGCTGGGGCATCGACGCCCAATAAAATAATTGAGGAGGTTCAAAATAATGTCAGATTTAACTTTTGAACAAATGTTAGAAGAGTCATTTAAAACAATACATAACGGAGAGGTAGTAGACGGTACAGTTATCGATGTAAAACCGGATGAGATTATCCTGAACATCGGATATAAAGCAGACGGTATCATTACACGCAGTGAATATACAAACGAAACCGGTGTAGATCTTACAACGCTTGTATCTGTTGGAGATCCGATGACAGTGAAAGTTCTGAAAGTCAATGACGGAGAAGGTCAGGTGCTCTTAACATATAAGAGATTGGCAGCTGAAAAAGGCAACGAGAGACTGCGTGAAGCATTTGAGAACAAAGAAGTTCTGAAAGCAACTGTAACTCAGATTTTAGGCGGCGGCTTAAGTGTTGTTGTTGATGAAGCAAGAGTATTTATTCCGGCAAGTCTTGTGTCTGACACATATGAGAAAGACTTAGGAAAATATCAGGGACAGGAAATTGAATTTGTTATCAGCGAATTCAACCCAAGAAGAAACCGTATTATCGGAGACAGAAGACAGCTTCTTGTTGCTAAGAAAGCAGAACTTCAGAAAGAATTATTTGCAAAACTTCAGGTTGGTGATACAGTAGAAGGAACTGTTAAGAATGTAACAGATTTTGGTGCATTCATTGACCTCGGCGGAGTAGACGGTTTACTTCATATTTCTGAAATGTCCTGGGGCAGAGTAGAGAACCCGAAAAAAGTATTCCAGGTAGGCGATACTGTGAAAGTTCTTGTAAAAGATATTAACGATACAAAAGTTGCTTTATCTTTAAAATTCCCAGAGACAAATCCGTGGGCAAATGCAGCTGAAGCATATGCTGTTGGAAGCGTTGTAACAGGAAAAGTTGCAAGAATGACAGATTTTGGTGCATTCGTAGAACTTGCTCCGGGTGTAGATGCATTACTTCATGTATCTCAGATTTCAAGAGCACATGTTGAAAAACCGGCAGATGTGCTGAGCATTGGTCAGGAGATTACAGCAAAAGTAGTAGACCTGAACGAAGAAGAGAAAAAAATCAGCTTAAGCATGAAAGCATTAGAACCAGAGACAACATCTGAAGAAACAGCAGAAGAAGAATAAGACTGAATAATGCGAAGGACTGTACAGAAGTGTACAGTCCTTTTTATATATTGACGAAAAAATATCAATTTCATGGCTTTTTTGTATGTTAAAATGTACAATATTTTTTGCGTGGAAAACTGGATTTTTATATTGCTTTTGCCTATAATAGAGAAGGATAAGACTTAAAGAGAAAGGATAATGGGGTATGAAGCTTGTAACATTTAAAGGTGGTGTTCATCCGAATGATGGCAAAAGTCTCGCCAAAGACAAAGCCATTCAGGTATTGAAACCGAAAGGGACTCTTGTATACCCTCTTTCACAGCATATAGGTGCGCCTGCACAGGCAATCGTTTCTGTTGGTGATAGAGTGTTGAAAGGGCAAAAGATTGCTGAAAGCAGTGGATTTGTATCATCACCGATTTACGCATCTGTTTCCGGTACGGTAAAAGCAATTGAGCCGAGATATAATCCGACAGGTGCAAAGGTAAACAGTATTGTGATCGAAAATGATGAACAGTATGAAGAAGTAACCTATGAAGAGCGAAAACCGCTGATCTACATGACAAAAGAAGAAATTCTTAATATCATTGCAGATGCGGGGATCGTTGGAATGGGGGGTGCAGGTTTCCCGACAAGGGTAAAACTGTCTCCGAAAGAACCTGAAAAGATAGATTATATTATTGCAAACTGTGCAGAGTGTGAACCGTATATTACGGCGGACTATCGCAGAATGCTGGAAAATCCGGATGAGCTTATCAGCGGTCTGAAGGTTGTTCTTCAGCTATTTGATAATGCTACAGGAATTTTGGCGATAGAAGATAATAAATCAGACTGTATCCAACGGTTAGAAGAGCTTGTTCAGAATGAACCGCGAATCAAAGTAGTAGCACTTCAGACAAAGTATCCGCAGGGTGCAGAGCGTCAATTGATTTATGCCTCTACAGGCAGAGCGATCAATTCAAGCATGCTGCCGGCAGATGCAGGCTGTGTAGTAGATAATGTGGAGACATTGATCAGCATTCATCGGGCAATCATTACCGGAAAACCATTAATGGAACGAGTAGTAACAGTAAGTGGAGATGCTGTAAATGAACCTGGCAATTTCCTTGTTCCACTCGGAATGAATCAAAATGAATTGATTGAAGCGGCAGGAGGATTCAAAGGGGAACCGGAAAAAATTATTTCCGGCGGACCAATGATGGGATTTGCTATGTTTACGACAGATACGCCTGTGACTAAGACATCTTCTGCAATTCTCGGATTTACAGAAGATGAAGTTGCAAAACAGGAAGCAACGGCCTGCATTAACTGCGGACGATGTGTAGATGCGTGTCCGAGTCGGATTATTCCGTCAAGACTTGCAGATTTTGCAGAGCGGATGGATGAGTCTTCTTTCGTAAAATGGGAAGGGCTGGAATGTGTAGAGTGCGGTTCCTGCAGCTATGTTTGTCCGGCAAAACGTCATTTAAAGCAGGCAATCGGATCCATGAGAAAAATCGCTTTATCGCATAAAAAGAAATAGAGAGAAAGGGTAGGAATACGGGCGTGAGTGAACAATATCATCTTTCATCATCTCCGCATGTCCGGGATAAAATTACGACAAGCAATATTATGCTTATGGTAACAATTGCATTGTTGCCGGCAGCAGCATTTGGCGTATTTAATTTTGGACTTCCGGCATTGTGGAATATTATCGTGACGACAGCAGCAGCAGTTTTGACAGAATATGTTTATGAAAAGCTGATGCATAAGAAAATAACTATCAATGATTTCAGTGCAGTTGTAACAGGGCTTTTGCTGGCACTGAACCTTCCGCCGACAGCGCCGCTCTGGATGGGAGCGCTTGGAAGTGTTTTTGCAATTCTTGTTGTAAAACAGCTGTTTGGAGGATTAGGACAGAATTTCATGAACCCTGCGCTTGGTGCAAGGTGTTTCCTTTTGATTTCTTTTACTGGAAGAATGACAACATTTATGTATGATGGTGTGACATCAGCAACACCTTTGGCACAGATGCGATCTGACGGAAGTCTTGAAGGAGTCAATACATTCAAAATGCTTCTTGGAACGATTCCGGGAACGATTGGTGAGACTTCTGTTATTGCAATTATGATTGGTGCGATCTTCCTCCTGCTTCTTGGCATCATCGATCTTCGCATCCCTGGTACATATATTGCTACATTTGTGATCTTTATCAGTATTTTTGGCGGACATGGATTTGATCCGCAGTTTATTACAGCACATCTGTGCGGCGGCGGTCTGATGCTCGGTGCATGGTTCATGGCAACGGATTATGTAACTTCACCGATTACAAAGAGAGGGCAAATTGTATATGGCATGCTGCTTGGTATCCTGACAGGATTGTTCCGTCTCTTCGGCGGTTCTGCAGAAGGTGTATCTTATGCGATCATTATCAGCAATATGCTTGTACCGTTGATTGAGAAGGTAACTCTTCCAAAACCATTTGGTAAAGGAGGAGAGAAATAATGAATAAGATTATGAAAAATACGTTGATTCTGACAGCGATCACACTTGTATCCGGTTTGCTGCTTGGGATCGTATATGAAGTAACGAAAGAACCGATTGCTGCCTCTCAGGAAGCAGCGAAACAGGAAGCCTATCGTCAGGTACTTCCGGAGGCAGATGCATTTGAGCCAATGACAGTTGATGTAAATGAAGCTGCAGCAGCTGTTGAACAGGCGACGATTGGCGGAGCAGCTGTAAATGCTGTTATTGATGAAGCAGCAAAAGCACTTAGCGGAAGCGAAGAAATCGGATATGTAGTGACGGTGACAGATAAAGAAGGATATGGTGGAAATATTCAGATTTCTGTCGGAATTCTGTCCGATGGAACTTTGAATGGAATTTCAATTCTGTCAATCAGCGAAACTGCAGGTCTTGGTATGAATGCGCAGGAACCGGAGTTTTACGAACAGTTTTCAGGAAAACAGGCTGCTCAGTTTGAAGTAACAAAAAATGGCGCAGCATCAGATTCTGAAATCGATGCGATCAGTGGTGCAACGATTACATCGAAAGCTGTTACCGGTGGAGTAAATGCAGCATTAGCCTATTATCAAAATGTGTTAGGAGGCAGTGTCAATGAATAAATGTACAGAGAGACTATGGAATGGTCTCGTAAAAGAAAATCCTACGTTTGTCCTGATGCTCGGTATGTGTCCGACACTTGCGGTAACAACATCCGCAGTCAATGGAGTGGGAATGGGTCTTTCTACAACAGTAGTACTTGTATTATCGAATATGCTGATCTCCATGTTACGGAAAATTATTCCGGATTCTGTCAGAATGCCGGCATTTATCGTTGTTGTTGCATCATTTGTAACGATTGTGCAGTTTCTTCTGCAGGGATTTGTGCCAAGTTTATATGCTTCTCTCGGGCTCTATATTCCGTTGATCGTTGTAAACTGCATTATTCTGGGACGTGCAGAGAGTTATGCTTCAAAAAACCCGGTACTTCCATCTATTTTTGACGGAATCGGAATGGGGCTTGGTTTTACAGTGGGGCTGACAGCGATCGGTATTGTCCGTGAACTTATTGGAGCCGGTCAGATTTTTGGATTTCAGGTAATGCCGTCTGCTTATGAGCCGGTTACAATCTTTATTTTAGCGCCGGGAGCATTTCTTGTACTTGCAGGACTTGTGGCAGTACAGAATAAAGTAAAAGCCAATGCGGCTAAGAAAAACAAGGCAGCAGCACCATCAGAAGGCGGATGTCCGGAGGGAGGATGTGCTTCCTGCAAAGGATGTACAGGTAATATCTTCCCGACAGGTCAGGAAAAGGAGTAGTGAGCTATGAAAGAATTATTGATCATTGCGATTGGTTCTGCACTTGTAAATAACGTTGTACTCAGCCAGTTCTTAGGAATCTGTCCATTTCTTGGGGTATCCAAGAAAGTTGAGACAGCTGCCGGAATGGGAGGCGCTGTTGTATTCGTTATAACAATCGCATCATTTGTAACAGGACTGATCTATAAATATATTCTGGCGAATCCTGCAATTCTCGGAGGAAAACTGGTTTATCTGCAGACAATTGTTTTCATCCTTGTAATTGCATGTCTCGTACAGTTTGTAGAAATGTTTTTAAAGAAAGCCATGCCGTCATTGTATCAGGCATTGGGAGTATACCTCCCGCTGATCACAACAAACTGCGCTGTACTTGGAGTTGCACTGACAAATGTGCAGAAAGAGTACAATGTTTTAACAGGTGTGATCAATGGTTTCGGCACAGCAATCGGATTTCTTGTTGCGATTGTAATTATGGCAGGAATTAGAGAGAAAGTTGACAATAATACCGGAATTCCGGAAGCATTTAAAGGAACACCGATCGTTCTTGTAACGGCAGCGCTGATGTCTATTGCTTTCTTTGGTTTTTCCGGACTGATATAGGAGGAATAGAAAAATGATCATGGGAATTATTTTAGCCGCAGTGATTGTTGGCGGTACCGGATTATTTATTGGCGTTTTCCTCGGAGTAGCCGGCAAAAAATTTGCTGTTGAAGTGGATCCGCGAGAAGAAGAAATCGGAAGTGTTCTTCCGGGAAATAACTGCGGAGGCTGCGGGTATGCAGGATGTTCAGGACTGGCAGCTGCAATTGTGAAAGGAGAAGCGCCGGTTGGGGCTTGTCCGGTAGGCGGAGCGCCTGTAGCTGAGAAAATTGCTGAGATTATGGGAGAGAATGTCGGAGAATCTGTCCGCATGACGGCATTTGTAAAATGTGCCGGAACATGTGAAAAGGCAAAACAGAAATATGATTATACAGGTATTGAAGACTGTGTAATGGCTGGAATGATGCAAAATGGGGGGCCAAAAGGATGTACTTACGGGTGTCTTGGCTTCGGCTCCTGCGTAAAGGCATGTCCATTTGATGCAATCCACATCGTTGATGGTGTAGCAGTTGTAGATAAAGAGGCATGCAAATCCTGTGGAAAATGTGTAGTAGCATGTCCGAAAGGATTGATTGAGCTTGTTCCATATGAACAGAAGCATCTTGTACAGTGCAGTTCCAAAGACAAAGGAAAAGATGTCATGGCAGTATGTTCTGTTGGATGTATCGGATGCCGTATGTGTCAGAAAGTATGTGAATTTGATGCAGTCACAGTTGAAAATAATATTGCTCATATCGATCCGGAGAAATGTACCGGATGTGGAAAATGTGCAGAGAAATGTCCAAAGAAAATCATTTTATAAAAAAGGCAAAAAAAGTTCAGAGGACAAAGCAGTATCGCAGACGCTCACCGGGAGAGGTTCTGCGTACTGCCCTGCAGCTTGTTAGGGAAGATATCCGTGCATATGGTCTGGCAGTTGTGATCATTGCCGGATATCTTTTCTTTTGTTTGAAATTTTTTTACAGCAGCTGTCCGATTGTAATGCTGACCGGCTTTCCCTGTCCCGGATGCGGATTAACGAGAGCAGGAATAGCACTGCTTCATTTTCGGTTTGCAGAAGCATTTCACATGCATCCGATGATCTATCCGATTGCAGTATTCGTGCTGGTGTTTTTGATTTGCCGTTATCTTTTGCAGAAACCTACTCGCTTTCTTCTGAAATATGTGGTTCTGATCCTGGCAGCACTGGGAATTCTTTATGTATATCGAATGTTGAAATACTTTCCGAATCATGAGCCGATGACTTATTACTATGGAGCTGTATTTCGATTTTTGTAAGAAACGGTAGTTTTTTCGTACAAAGCATGGTACAATAAGCGCAGAGTTTAGCCATGTCAGCGAAGCGCTGTGATGGCAGACCGGCAGGAGGTGAAAGATATGACAGAACAGGAATTTGAGAAAAATCAACCGGAGACAGGTGAATCCACGCAGTCTGTTGTGCCGGCAGCAAGTGAAACAGCAGAAGAACCGCAGCAGTCTGAAATGAATGGAACAATCGTACCGGAGAATAAACCGACAGGAGATTATCGTCAATATAATTATCAGCAGGAACAGACATATGATTATGGAAATACCGGTTATCATGCTGATTACAGCAGAAGCCAGAAGGCAGGAGAAGAGGAGCTGGATACACGCCCGCTTTCTATGGGAGAATGGGCGCTTACTTTATTAGCGTTGTTGATTCCGTGCTGTGGAGGAATCATCCTCTACATTTTTTGGGCATTTAGCAAAAAAGGCAATATTAACCGCAGAAATTACTGCCGTGCAGCATTAATTGTGATGGCGGGTGTTGCAGTTGTTTATTTCCTTGTAATGTCAATTCTCGGAAGCGCTGTATTTAGTTATGTGCAGCACTATGGAGTGTACTAAACGAGGGTATCAAAGATGATGTCAGGACTTTGGTTGTTCTGGCGTCATTTTTATTATATGGAAGGAAACATGGAATCGAACATGTGGTTGCATAATTAATTTCCCTGTGCTAGAATAGGACGAAGAGGAATGAAGGTGTGATATGAAACGAAATGATTATCTGCTGGCAGGAGTAATCTGTCTTACAGCTATAGTGCTGTGGGTGTTCCAGATTGTAAATCGGGATTCAGGAACTACCGTTGTTGTAAAGACGGACGGACATATTTACGGAACGTATCGTTTGGATTGCAATCGGGAGATTTTAATTGATGATCATAATCTGCTTGTGATTGAAGAGGGAAAAGCATATATGAAATGGGCAGACTGTAAAGACCAGTTGTGCGTGCATCAGAAAGAAATCGCGTCGGAGAATGAGAGTATCATTTGCCTTCCGAATAAAGTAATTGTAGAGGTGTCCGGAAGGGCAGATACGCAGCCGGAAACAGATGCAACGGCACAGTAACGGAGGAATGAGTTTGAGACGACAGGCAGCATATTTTGGAGTATTGACAGCGCTTGCGCTTATTTTCAGCTATGTAGAAACATTCATCCCGGTGCCGATTGGGATTCCGGGAATAAAGCTTGGTCTTGCAAATCTTGTGGTTGTGATCGCGCTGTACAAGATGGATATTTTATCGGCGTATACATTGGCAGTTTTGCGAGTTATACTGGCAGGATTCTTGTTTGGAAACCTGTTTAGCATCTTATATAGTTTGGCAGGAAGCCTTTTGAGTGTGTCGGTAATGTTTTTGCTTAAAAAAACAGAATTGTTTAGTGTAGTCGGAGTAAGCTTTGGAGGAGGAGTTGCCCACAATCTTGGTCAATTACTTGTGGCAGCAGTTGTAGTGGAAAGCTACGATGTATTTTACTATGTTCCGGTTCTGATTATTGCAGGGCTTCTTACAGGAGCTGCGATTGGATTTGTGGCCAGAGAGATGCTGAAGCGGCTGCAGAAGCTTTTGATATAGTGTGCAGGTCTTTATACAGATTAAGTATCTGGCAGTCAGAAATGAGAACAGGAGGAGAAGGATGATTTCATATATTAGAGGAACGCTTGCGGAGATAGAAGAAGACAGGATTCTTGTAGATGTAGGAGGTATCGGTTACGGAATCTATATGCCGGGAGAATCTATTACAAGACTTCCGGCGGTTGGAACAGAGATAAAGATCCACACATATCTGAATGTGCGGGAAGATGCGATGCAGTTGTTTGGATTTTTAACAAAAGATGACTTAAAGGTATTTCGCCTTGTGATTGGAGTCAGCGGAATCGGACCAAAGGGTGGATTGAATATCCTGTCTTGTCTCAGCCCGGATGACCTGAGATTTGCGGTAATGGCAGGTGATGCAAAGGCAATTTCGAAAGCACCCGGGATTGGGAAGAAAACAGCGGAAAAGCTGATTATTGAATTGAAGGATAAGTTGAGTATCGAAGATACGTTATCTCGTCTTGGAGATTCGGAAGAAGAAAACATGTCAGTTTCTTCCGGAATATCAGAGATACAGTCGGAAGCAGTTCAGGCACTTACCGCGCTTGGATATGCAGCTTCTGAGGCGGCAAAAGCCGTAAAACTGGCGGCGCCTTCTCCGCAGGACAGCGTAGAAGATGTGTTGAAGGCAGCGCTGAAGCAGATGATCAGTTTATAGCAGGAGATGGAAAACATGGCAAAACGGATTATAACAACAGAAAATCTGGAAGAAGATATGAAAATTGAGAATCATCTTCGCCCACAGATGCTGGACGACTATATCGGTCAGGAGAAGGCGAAGACGATGCTGAAGGTTTATATTGAAGCAGCGAAGGGCAGAGGTGAGGCGTTGGATCATGTGTTGTTCTATGGACCTCCTGGACTCGGTAAAACAACGCTTGCCGGCATTATTGCCAATGAAATGGGCGTTCATATGAAAATTACTTCCGGACCTGCCATCGAAAAACCGGGGGAGATGGCTGCAATTTTGAATAATCTGCAGGAAGGGGACGTGCTTTTTGTAGATGAAATCCACCGTCTGAATCGTCAGGTAGAGGAAGTGCTCTATCCGGCGATGGAAGATTACGCTATAGACATTATGATCGGAAAAGGGGCAGCAGCTCGATCCATTCGCCTGGATCTCCCAAAGTTTACGCTTGTGGGAGCGACAACAAGAGCAGGAATGCTGACGGCGCCGCTGAGAGATCGTTTTGGTGTGATCAATCGATTGGAGTTTTATACGGATCAGGAATTGAAGACAATTATTACACGTTCTGCCAAAGTATTAGACGTAGAAATTGATGAACAGGGAGCGTTAGAACTTGCAAGACGTTCCAGGGGAACACCGCGTCTGGCGAATCGTTTGTTAAAACGAGTCAGAGATTTTGCGCAGATTCGCTATGACGGAGTCATTACAGAGCAAGTTGCCGTCTATGCGCTTGATCTTTTAGATGTGGATCGATATGGTTTGGATCATATTGACAGAAATATTCTAATGACTATGATCCAGAAATTCGGCGGAGGACCGGTAGGACTTGATACACTGGCTGCATCAATCGGAGAAGATTCGGGAACAATCGAAGAAGTGTATGAGCCATATCTTTTGAAGAATGGATTTCTTCAAAGGACGCCCAGGGGGCGGGTTGTGACAGAATTTGCATATCATCATCTCGGAATTTCCACAGAAAATACCGGAAAATAGTTGGTTTTTTGTGTGATATCGTTTATAATAGGAAGAACAAAAGAGAAATTCGAGGAGGTAATGCCAATGGCATCAGCTAAGAATTATACAGAGGTTTTGATTGGCGGAAAGGTATTTACGCTGAGCGGATTTGAGAGTGAAGAATATTTGCAGAAAGTATCTGCATATCTGAACCATAAACTGACAGAATGTTCAAATAATGAGAGCTATCGCAAGCAGAGTGCAGAGACAAGAAGTATTTTGCTGGCGCTGAATATTGCAGATGACTACTTCAAGGCAAAGACACAGGCAGATTCTCTGGAAAATGACGCAGAGGGACGGGATAAAGAAGTATATGATCTGAAACATGATCTGATTTCAACACAGATCAAATACGAAAATACACAAAAAGCTCTGGACAAAGTACGCGAAGAGAACCGCGAACTTCAGATGCAGATCGTAAAATTAGAAACAGAAATACAAAGTAAGAAAAAATAGGCTGTCTTCTGACAGCCTTTTTTGAGGAAAGGGATTATGACGAAAGAAAGGACAGAAATATTGGCTCCGGCCGGTTCTTACGAAAGCTTAAAGACGGCGATTGCAGCAGGAGCGGATGCGGTATACATCGGCGGTTCTTTATTCGGAGCAAGGGCTTTTGCGGACAACCCGGAAGAAGACGTACTGCTGCAAGCAATCGATTATACACATTTGCATGGGAAAAAGATTTATTTGACGGTAAATACATTGTTGAAAGAGCAGGAATTGTCTGAACAGTTATATGAGTATTTGCTCCCATATTATCAGCAGGGATTGGATGCGGTTATTGTACAGGATATCGGAGTGCTGAGATTTGTGAAACGGCATTTCCCTAATATGGCTATTCATGCCAGCACGCAGATGACAATTACAAATACATATGGTGCAAAATTTCTGCAGCAATTGGGCGCAGAACGTGTCGTAACGGCGAGAGAACTACAGCTTTCAGAAGTGGCAGAGATTGTGAAGCAGACGGGAATGGAGATCGAAAGCTTTGTGCATGGAGCACTTTGTTATTGTTATTCCGGTCAATGTCTTTTAAGCAGTATGATTGGCGGAAGAAGCGGAAACCGGGGACAGTGTGCACAGCCGTGCAGACTTTTGTATCAGACAGCGCATAGCAAAAAGCCGGAATATCTGATGAGTCTGAAAGATATCTGTACGCTGGATTTTTTGCCAAAGCTTATTCAGGCGGGAATTTATTCTTTTAAGATTGAAGGGAGAATGAAAAAACCGGAATATGTGGCGGCAGTTACTTCGATGTACCGAAAATATACGGATTTGTATTTGGAAAGAGGAGAGAAAGGATATCGGGTATTGCCGGAAGATAAACAGATGCTTATGGACATCTATAATCGCGGCGGATTTCATTCCGGTTACTATCAGATGAGAAACGGGCGGGAAATGTTGTCTCTGGCTCGTCCGAATCATGCCGGAGTTCAGGCAGTAACAGTTGAAAAAATCCAGGGCAATCGAATCATAGGCAAGGCATTGACAGAACTGCATCCCGGAGATGTAATTGAAATCGGAAGAGAAAAAGAAAATTTCACAATGGCAGAGAGTGTTTTGGAAGGAAATAAGGTTAGCCTTACAACTCATCGAAATCATGCGGTAAAGAAAAATGCGGTACTTAACAGAGTACGCAATACGGCTTTGATTGAAGCGCTTCGAAAAAACTATGTGGATACGAAAATAAAAGAAAAAATTAATGGGATTTTAATACTTTCTACGACAAATTCTGTTACACTAAAGGTTGAAAAAAACGGTATTGCAGTAGAGGTGTATGGGAAACCGGCTGAAAAGGCACAGACGCAGCCGATGACGATCGATCGGATAAAAAAACAAATGTGCAAAACAGGGACAACGCCTTTTGTATTTGAGACATTAGAAATTCAAATGGAAGAAGATCTGTTTGTACCGGTGCAGGCTTTAAATGAGCTTCGCAGAGAAGCCCTTGAAGAATTAGAACGCAGACTATGCGGCAGTTACAGAAGAGAAACACCGCAGGAAGCAGATGAAGTATTGGAAAGAGATTCTGCAGAAGAGCAGCGGCTGAGGATGTATGCTTTGGCTGAAACAAAAGAGCAGTTTGATGCACTGTGCTGTGAACAGGGCGTTGAGAGAATCTATCTGGAAAGTTTCGCAGTTTCAGATGTTTTTGCCAGTGAGGAAATACAAAAGATCGTACAGCTGGCTCATGAGATGGGGAAAGAGATTTTCTTAGCAATGCCTCATATTTTCCGCTCCAATACAGTTCAAAGATATGAAGAAAACTATACAGCATTCACAGGAGCAGGTTTTGATGGTGTATTAATACGAAATTATGAAAGTTTTGCATTTTTGAAAACACATGATTACCAGGGAACCATTGTGACAGATCATAATCTATATCGATTCAATCGGGAAGCAGATAGATTTTGGAGAGAACTTGGTGTCAAAGAAGGAACTGCGCCGCTGGAGCTAAATGCCGGGGAACTTCGAAGACTTGGAATCCATGACAAAGAGCTTATCGTCTATGGTTATATTCCGGTAATGCTGTCTGCCCAATGCATTCAAAAGACAACCGGAGGATGCAGAAAGAAATCAGGGGTTATGACACTGACTGACCGTTGTCAGAAACAATTTCAGGTCAGAAACAATTGTGAAGATTGTTATAACATCATTTATAATACTGCGCCTATTATGCTGACAGATCAGCGCGAAGAAATAGAAAATCTGGCTCCCCGGGCGATTCGAATGATGTTTACGAGGGAGAATGCTTCGCAGGTAAAAGCATGTGTAGAGCGTTATCGCAAGGTGTTCCTGGAACAGGGCGAGATATCCAAAATAACAGGGGAATTTACAAGGGGACACTTTAAACGAGGAATAAAGTAGGTGAAGATTTGGTTAATATTATTGTAGAGCTGTCAAAATATCTCATAATTTTATTTATGATTGCGTATACTTATCAATGTTTTGCGGTATTTGGACATCATGACAGCAGAAAAAAGCGCAGGATTCTCCGGACACAAAATGTATTGATGTTTGAAATTCATCTTGTGGCCTTTCTTGTGATGTATTTACAGACACAGGAAAAAAGGGTTCTGTATTTATACATTGGTCAGGTGTTTGTACTGGCTATGATTATTTTGTTATATACGAAAATCTATCCGAGGGTATCGCGATTGATTGTAAACAATATGTGTATGCTGCTAAGTGCGGGATTTATTATGCTGACACGTCTGTCTTATAATCTTTCTTTAAAACAGACGGTGATTGCAGCAGGAGGTGTGGTGATCAGTCTTCTCGTTCCGGTAGCCATGAGTCGGATAAAAATACTGGCTTCTCTGAAAAAAGTGTATGGGGTTGTAGGTATTATTGCACTGGCACTGGTGCTTGTGATCGCACCGATCTCCGG
This sequence comes from Coprococcus sp. AF21-14LB, assembly GCF_003458885.1. Classification (NCBI taxonomy): domain Bacteria; kingdom Bacillati; phylum Bacillota; class Clostridia; order Lachnospirales; family Lachnospiraceae; genus Coprococcus; species Coprococcus sp. AF21-14LB. Next base: position 29,757 of record NZ_QRVX01000011.1, read on the forward strand.
CGGCGCTAAACTGGGATTTGAAATTGGAGGATTTGGTATTCAGCCGTCGGAATTTGTTAAGATTTTGTTTGTGTTTCTTGTGGCAGCAAGCTTCGCAGATCGGTGCAGTTTAAAAATATTGTTACGACAACGGCGATTGCAGCCGCACATGTGCTGATTCTTGTTGTTTCGAAAGATTTAGGAGCGGCGCTGATCATTTTTGTCGTGTATTTAGTAATGCTTTATGTAGCAACAAGACAGCCGCTTTATATTGTGGCAGGACTTGGTGCGGGTTCGGCGGCATCGGTATTGGCGTATCATCTGTTTACACATATCCGAACAAGAGTGCATGCATGGAAAGATCCGTTTGCGGATTATTCCGGTGGAGGATATCAGGTGGCGCAGTCGCTTTTTGCGATAGGAACCGGAAGCTGGTTTGGAATGGGACTGTATCAAGGGATGGCGGATAAGATTCCGGTGGCATCAACCGATTTTATTTTTTCAGCAATTGCAGAGGAAATGGGGCTGATTTATGCACTCTGCCTGATTTTAGTGTATTTGAGCTGCTATGTTATGTTTCTGAATATTGCGCTGCAGCTTGTAAATGTGTTCTATAAGCTTGTAGCGCTTGGACTTGGAACTTGTTTTATTTTTCAGGCATTTCTTACGATCGGAGGGGTTACAAAATTTATCCCTTCGACCGGTGTAACTCTTCCGCTGATTAGTTATGGCGGAAGTTCTGTGCTGAGTACATTGATTATGTTTGCAATTATTCAGGGCTTGTATCATTTAAGAGAAGATGAGGAAGAGGCAATTGAACGAAGTAAAGAACAACAAAAACGCACAAAGCAGAAAAACGCAGAAAAAGAAAAACACACCCGCAGGCCAGCCAAGAGACCGGAAAGAGAAAGAACTGCAGTCTCCTCTGAGCGCAGGCCACAGCCACAAAGCTATGGAACAGAAACGGGTAGTATTGACGAAGAGATCGGAGCAACCGTCCGTGAAGCACTCCGGGAACGCAAAGATGCCGGAGAAAGAAATGCGCCGGCAAGGAAGCGGGGCAGATAGAAAAGTGCATAGTCAAAAATACATGGATGAAGAAAGAAACAATCGAAGAAAACCGCCAAAACAAAAGCGGATTCGCAATAAGGAATTCACACGGATTACATATGTGTTTGTATCGCTGTTTCTTGTAATGATGGGGTATATTGTATATTTCAATGCGGTTAAAAGCAAAGATGTTATTAATAGCCCTTATAACAAAAGGCAGGAAGCATTTGCAGACAGAGTTGTGCGCGGAAATATTCTTGATCAATCCGGAAATGTATTGGCAAAGACCGAAGTGGGAGAAGACGGGAGTGAAACAAGAGTCTATCCATATGGTCCGATGTATGCACATGTAGTAGGGTATGATTCTTTCGGAGGAGCAGGACTGGAACTGACTGAGAATTTTTCGCTTGTAAATTCAAATGCATTCATTTTGGAACGAATTATGAATGATTTCAAAGATCAGAAAAATATTGGAGATAATATTGTGACAACGCTGGATACGGATGTGCAAAGGGCAGCGTATCAGGCGCTTGGAGATAATAAAGGTGCGGTCTTCGTAATGGAGGCAAGTACAGGAAAGGTATTGGCAATGGTGTCCGGTTCTTCTTTTGATCCGAATACACTTGCAGATACATGGCCAACACTAAACTCAGACAATGAAAATAGTCCTTTGCTTAATAGAGCAATGCAGGGACTGTATGCGCCCGGTTCTACTTTTAAGATCATTACTGCTTTGGAATATATGAGGGAACATTCGGATTATCAGAATTATACATATGACTGCAGCGGAGAGATTGAGCATCAGGGAGCAGTAATCCACTGTTTCAACGGAACTGTTCATGGTCATCAGACACTGGCAGACTCATTTGCCAATTCTTGTAATGCATCATTTTGTAATATCGGACTTATGTTAGACCGCAATGCTTATCGGGAAACGGCAGAGAAATTATTATTTAATAAAAAGCTTCCGAATCTTTTGTCGTACAGCAAAAGTAAATTTTCGGTAACGAAACAGACAACAGACGCAGAACTTATGATGACAGCAATGGGGCAGGGAGAGACATTGGTAAGCCCTTATCATCTGGCGCTCATTACAGCGGCTGCGGCAAACGGCGGAACATTGATGGAGCCGTATTTGGTAGATGAGATTGTGAATCACACAGGAACCCGTGTGAAGAAAAATATGCCGAAAAAATATAAGACACTCATGACTTCAGAAGAAGCAGCACAGCTGAAAGAATATATGGAGGGCGTTGTGTCCTACGGAACAGGCACTCTTTTGAGCGGAGAAAGCTATTCAGCAGCCGGTAAGACAGGAACAGCAGAATACAGCAGTGATAAGAACAAGAGCCATTCCTGGTTTGTTGGATTTTCAAATGTGGAGAATCCGGAACTGGTTGTCAGTGTTGTTGTGGAAGGGGCAGATGATACAGGAGTGAAGGCAGTTCCAATCGCTAAAGCAGTATTTGATGCATATTATTATAGATAGTGGTGAATGCTATGCAGTATTACAGAGAATTATATTTAAGTGACACTTTATGCGAAAAAAAAGAAAAAATCATCTGGCGTTTAGAACATAATAAAATACAACTGCATATTTATCTGATCGTTCTGGCAGTTCGCGGAAAAAAACAATTAGAATTTTTTGATGCGGCTATGCTCCGACAAAAGGAATTTTCTCCTCAAAAGGAGGAATGCAGAGTCATTGGGATTGCAGACGGCTATGAAGAAGCAGTAGGACTTGTGGCACAGATCACAGCAGATGTATTAGAAAAAACCGGTGGGACTGAACTTCGGGAATATTTTATGGAACGGATGCAGGCCGATGAAATGACAGAATAAGAGAAAGGGCATCAGAATATGATTTTACATATCTTATTATGGATTTTAAAAATAATCGGGATCGCGTTAGCTGTGATTCTTTGTATATTCCTGCTGTTAATCGGAATCCTTCTTTTTGTTCCGGTCAGATATGAGATTTTTTTTCGCTCGCGCGGTATGCGGGATTCTTTGGAAGCAGATATACGTGTTTCATGGTTTTTGCGCCTCATTGCCGCCCGGATCCGTGTTAATGGGACAGAAACGGACTTCTGTGTAAGGGCAGCATGGAAACAGCTTCTTCCCGCAAAAGAAAAAGAGGAACCGGAAGAAGCTGAGAATTTTCCAAAAGAGAACCAGGAAAGCATATTGGAAAGTCCTGATGTGGAAGAAGAGCGGAAGACAGAACAGAGTTTTTCAAAAGAAGAGATTCTCAAAGAAAAGGATTTCAATCAAAAAACAGAAGAAAAAGAGACGGAAAGACAAAAGACAGAAGAAAAAAAAGGGACAGAACCGGACGGGATATGGTTCCGGAAAATATTGGTTCTCTGGAATAAGATAAAAGCAATCTGGGTAAAGATAAAATATACAATCACTGGAATTTGTGATAAAATAGAAGTATTCATTGAAAGAAAAGATCGTTTGACAGAATTTCTTGCGCAGGAAGAGCATCGGAAGGCATTTTCTGTTGGAGTTTCCGAACTTCGAAGAATTTTGTCTATTCTGAAACCAAAAGAACTTCGCGGTAAACTTCGGTTCGGATTTTCAGATCCGTATTTGACTGGAAACACATTGGCTTTGCTTGGGATAGTATATCCGTTCTTGGGGGATTCCTTAGAAATCACACCGGAATTTGAGGAATGTGTTCTGGAGGGAGAAGTTTTTGCCAAAGGGAAACTTCGAGTTGGAACATTTGTGAGAACAGCAATACGACTGCTGCGAAGTTGTGAAGTGCGTATGACTGTCAGAGATATAAGAAAATTCAGATGGTAACGGCAGGATATGAATCAAAGGAGGAATACAAGATATGGCAGAAAATAATTTTAAAAATACTGTTGGAACATTGCTTCAGGGAATCGACAGTGTGATTTCATCTAAAACAGTGGTGGGAGATGCAATTCATATTGATGATACGATTATCGTACCACTTGTCGATGTCTCATTTGCAATTGGAGCAGGTTCCTTCCAGGGAGATAAAAAAGATAAGGGTGCCGGCGGTGTCGGCGGTAAGATTACTCCAAGCGCCGTGCTTGTGATTAAGAATGGTACAACAAGGCTGGTAAATATTAAAAATCAGGATACGATGACAAAAATTCTTGATATGGTTCCGGATCTGGTAGATAAATTTTCCGGGAAAAAAGAGACGGTAACGGAAGCAGATGTGGATGACATTTTGGATGCAGCAGTAAAAGAAGAGATGAAATAAAAGTGTGATAAGCAGATGCGTTCAGGCATAAATTATAGTAACACATGTCGGAGGAGTAATGTTTTGAAAAGGCTCATTGGATTTGGTCTGTTTTGTGTTGCGATTGGTTTAGTAGTCATGATGTGTTTGCCCGGTACTTTTGTCGGCAGTTTACTCGCATTGTTGTGTCTGTTCGCAGGGTACCGGTTATTCTGCTGTTGAATAAAAAGGAGAGAGTGGTTCTTATAAAGTTCTTATAGGAATGCTGTCTCTTTTTTATTACACAGGAAATCCCTTCGGAATCCTGTATAATAAAAATAAAACCGAGGCGATTACTCGTCCCGGTTTCTCTTCGTAAAATTAAGCTCTTTCAACTTTTCCAGATCTTAAGCAAGAAGTACACACGTACATTTTCTTTGTAGCGCCACCTTCTGTTTTAACTCTGACTGATTTTACATTTGATTTCCACATTTTTGGTGTTTTTCTATTAGAGTGGCTTACATTGTTTCCGAAATGAGCACCCTTTTCACAAATAGCACATTTAGCCATGACTGCACCTCCTAACGATCTTAAATAGTCTTGCTAGACTCACAACACTCGTTATTGTAGCAGATAACAATCAAAAATGCAAGTGATTATTTATGATTATTTTATTTTTTGTAAAGTTGTTGTAAAGCGAAAGGAAAAAGAGTATAATACATGTGTTAAGTATGCGTAAGAAATTCTAAGATAGAATTGGAGGTATAGATTATGAGAGGCAATATGAGTACAGAGCTTGGAATTATTACAGTAGATTCAGAAGTTATTGCGAAATATGCAGGATCTGTTGCAGTGGAATGTTTTGGAATTGTCGGTATGGCGGCAGTCAATGTGAAAGACGGTCTTGTAAGACTTCTCAAAAAAGAGAGCCTTACACACGGAATTCAGGTCGGAATCTCTGATGATAATCGTATTACACTTGACTTTCATGTCATTGTAGCTTATGGTGTAAGTATTTCTGCGGTTGCAGATAACCTGATCAGCAATGTAAAATATAAAGTAAAAGAATTTACAGGAATGCCGGTAGATAAGATCAATATCTACGTGGAAGGCGTGCGTGTAATTGATTAATCTAAGGAGGAACACGATTGTGGCAACGAAGACAATCAATGTAGAACTGCTTGCAAAGATGTTTCTTGCAGGTGCTTCGAATCTTGAAGCAAAGAAAGAGTTTATTAATGAATTGAATGTATTCCCGGTTCCGGATGGAGATACAGGTACAAATATGACACTGACGATCATGTCAGCTGCAAAGGAAGTAACAGCGCTTGCGAATCCTGATATGGCAACGCTTGCGAAGGCGATTTCTTCCGGTTCCTTAAGAGGGGCGCGTGGAAACTCCGGTGTAATTCTTTCTCAGTTATTGAGAGGATTTACTAAAGGAATCCGTGAATATGAAGAAATTGATGTAATGATTCTGGCGAATGCCCTTGTGAAAGCAAAAGAGACAGCTTATAAAGCGGTTATGAAACCGAAGGAAGGAACGATTCTCACTGTTGCAAGAGGGATTGCAGAGAAAGGTCTGGAGCTGGCAGAAGAGACAGACGATCTGGAAGAATTTATTCCGCAGGTAATTGCTTATGCGCAGGAAGTTCTGGATCAGACACCGGAGATGCTTCCGGTCTTAAAAGAGGCAGGTGTAGTGGACTCCGGTGGACAGGGACTTCTTGAGACAATCCGCGGTGCATATGATGCATTCCTCGGTAAAGAAATTGATTACAGTGCAATTACGCCGGCGGCTTCTTCTGTTAATGTGACTAAGATTTCAGCTGACACTGCTGCAGAAATCAAGTTTGGATATTGTACAGAATTTATTATTCTGACAGAAAAGGAATTTACCGAGAAAGACGAACATGAATTCAAGGCATATCTGGAATCAATAGGAGATTCTATTGTTTGCGTTGCAGATGATGAAGTTGTAAAAGTACATGTGCATACAAATGATCCGGGACTTGCGATTCAGAAAGCACTGACATTTGGCCAGCTTTCCCGTATGAAGATTGATAATATGCGCGAAGAACATCAGGAGAAACTGATCCGGGATGCCGAGAAACTGGCAAAACAGCAACAGGAAGAGGCGCAGGAAGCAAAGAAGAATGAGCCTAGAAAACCGATGGGGTTTGTTGCTGTTTCTATTGGCGCCGGTTTGAATGATATCTTTAGAGAGCTTGGTGTAGACTATATTATCGAAGGCGGACAGACAATGAATCCAAGTACAGAGGATATGCTCAAAGCCATTGATGAAGTTAACGCAGACTGCATTTTCATTCTTCCGAATAACAAGAACATTATTCTTGCTGCCAATCAGGCAAAGGCGCTTGTGGATGATAAGGAGATTATCGTACTTCCAACAAAGACAGTTCCGCAGGGAATCACAGCTGTCATCAACTTCATGCCGGAGGCAACACCACAGGAGAATGAAGAGACGATGCTGGAAGAAATCAAGCGGGTAAAGACAGGACAGGTAACATATGCGGTTCGTGATACGAAGATTGATGAAAAAGAGATTCATGAAGGCGATATCATGGGAATCGGAGATGCCGGAATTTTGGCAGTAGGCAGCGGAATCGACGCCACTTTGAAAGAAATGCTGGCAGAACTTGTAGATGAGGATTCTGAGCTTATCAGTCTCTACTACGGGGAAGATGTCTCAGAGGAAGATGCCGGTGCGCTGACAGCAGAAATTGAAGAACTTTATCCTGAACTGGATGTGGATACGCATTTTGGAGGACAGCCGATTTATTACTATGTATTGGCTGTAGAATAGAAAAACAGATGAAAAGGCGCTCGGAGGATGTACTGATCTTCCGGGCGTAAATTTTATGCCGGATGAAGGCAGGAGTAACAGCAGGTTGGAATTATGAATGAATTAGCAAATATTAGCGCCTTAAAAGGAATCGGAGAAAAAACAGCACAGCTTTTTGGAAAGCTTGAGATTTATACGATAGGAGATCTTCTGAAATATTTTCCGCGAAGCTATGACGTGTATGAGAATCCGATTCCCATTAAAGAAGTGGAAGAAGGCCATGTGGTAACTGTAAGCGGTGCGATTTTTGGAGCGGTGCAGTTAGGAGGAAATCCGCGGATGCAGATTATATCTGCACAGATCAAAGATCTTACCGGAACAATCCAGGCGGTATGGTTTCGTATGCCCTTTTTGCGGCATACACTGCGCAGCGGTATGCCTGTCATTTTGAGAGGCCGGGCAGTAAATAAACGTGGACGATTAATTCTGGAGCATCCGGAGATTTTTCAGCCACCGTCTTCTTATGAACATAAAAAAGATACATTGCAGCCGGTATATCCGCTGACAAATGGAATTACCAATCACACGATTATGAAAGCAGTCCGTCAGGCTTTGGAGCAGATAGATCTGCAGCCGGAATTTCTTCCGGAAGAGATTCGCAAGAAATATCACCTTGCGGAATATAATTATGCGTTGAAGGGGATTCATTTTCCGATTTCCAAAGAGAATTATTACCATGCAAGAGAGCGATTTGTTTTTGAAGAATTCTTTTTGTTTGTTATGGCACTGCGGCGTCTAAAAGCAGAAGAAGGGAAGGCAGAGAATTCCTTGCAGATTCGGGAGAAGGAAGAAATTGAAATCTTTATCAAAAAACTCCCGTATGAGCTGACAAATGCACAGAGAAAGGTATGGAAAGAGATTTCCGATGACATGACGGGACCGTATGTGATGTCCCGGCTTGTACAGGGAGATGTTGGTTCCGGAAAAACGATTCTTGCGGTGCTGGCCTTGATGTTAGCGGGATTTAATGGCTGTCAAGGTGCACTGATGGCGCCGACAGAAGTGCTTGCAAGACAGCACTTTGAGACTGTAAAGGAAATGTTTCTGACATATGAGATTCCGCTTACGCCGATCTTGCTTACCGGTTCTATGAAAGCCAAAGAAAAAAGAGAGGCATATGCACAGATCGAAAGCGGAGAGGCGGATATCATTATCGGTACCCATGCGCTGATTCAGGATAAAGTAAACTATCATAATCTTGGGCTTGTTGTGACGGATGAACAGCATCGCTTTGGCGTTCGTCAAAGAGAAACGCTGGCAGGGAAAGGAACGTGCCCGCATATTCTCGTTATGAGCGCGACACCGATTCCAAGAACATTAGGGATTATTCTCTATGGTGATTTGGATATTTCAGCGGTGGATGAGCTTCCAGCCAATCGTCTTCCGATCAAAAACTGTGTAGTGGATACCGGATATCGAAAAACAGCCTATCAGTTTATGAAAAAGCAGGTGTTGGAAGGACGTCAGTGTTATGTAATCTGTCCGATGGTCGAAGAAAGCGAACATATGGAGGCGGAAAATGTTATTGACTATGCGGCTGTGCTGCAGGAATCATTGGGAGATGAGATTAAAGTCGGATATTTGCACGGGAAAATGAAGCAGACAGAGAAAGATCAGATTATGGAAGCATTTTCCAGACGGGAAATAGGGATTCTTGTATCAACGACCGTCATCGAAGTTGGAATTAATGTACCGAATGCAACCGTAATGATGGTAGAGAATGCAGAACGATTTGGTCTGGCACAGCTTCATCAGCTCCGTGGAAGGGTTGGCCGGGGAGAGCACCAGTCATACTGTATTTTTATGACTGCATCAAAATCCAGAGAGACAAAGGAGCGCCTTGAAATTTTAAATCACTCGAATGACGGATTTTATATAGCAAATGAAGATCTGAAATTGCGGGGACCGGGAGATCTTTTTGGGATTCGCCAAAGCGGCGTAATGGACTTTAAACTGGGAGACATCTTTCAGGATGCTAAAATTCTTCAAAATGCCAATGAAGCAGCAGGAACCATTTGGAAAGAAGATCCGACGCTGAAAAAAGAAAACCATCGTCTTCTTGCGAAACGAATGGAGCAATTATTATCTGAAACAGAGCGGATTCGAAAAAATCTATAAACAATTTATAAATAATCTGTTTCTTCCATAAATTCTCATTGCAATTTGTAGTGACGTTGGCTATAGTATCTTTTATATATTTTACAGAAGAGGTGACATGATGTATTACACATGGGAAGATTTGTTTTGGATTTTTCTTTTTTACTCGTTGATTGGATGGATCGCAGGGGTAATTGCAAATGCATTTCGCAGAAAAGAATTTGTTAATACTGGATTTTTAAATCTTCCGCTTTGTCCTATTTACGGTGTGATAGAAGTTTTTTATTGTATTTTTCTTCCGGAATTAAAAGGACGTTTCTTTTTCTTGTTTCTCGGAAGCAGTGTGCTTGCATTTTTTGTCATTGTAATGACAGGTTTAATATTGGAAAAAATCTTTAACACAAAGTGGTGGGATTACAGTAAAAGCCGTCTTCAATTTCAAGGGTATGTCCGCTTTTCACATCTATTTCTTTTTGGACTTAGTGGTGTTGTCAGCATTAAGTTTGTGAATCCATTTATTTCTTCATTGCTCCACATGGTTCCGGACAAGATATTGCTGATTGCCGGGCTAATTACCGGGATGATTGTTATTTTTGACAGTATCTGCTGTATAGCTGCAGTGTTTAAACTAAAACAATCCCTTCAAACAAAACGGTTTGTCGGCTACGCGCGGCAGATTTCAAAAAACTTAGGGAATGCGCTGACAGGATATGTAGAAAAACGAATTCAGAAAGCTTATCCGAATGTAAAAGAAGCTGCTGTGACGGGAGGAGTATCTGATTCCTCGCAACCGTCAGCAATTTTTGCAGAAGGATGTTGTTTTGATAAACTGGTTGGACTTTTTTTCATTGGAGCATTTCTTGGAGATATTACCGAAACGATTTTCTGCCGGATCACTGCCGGAAGATGGATGAGCCGAAGCAGTGTTGTGTATGGCCCTTTTAGTATTGTGTGGGGACTTGGATGTGTGTTTTTAACTTTGTTTTTATATAAATATAAAGATAAAAATGATCGCTACATTTTTCTCTATGGGACAATTCTAGGCGGTGCTTATGAATATATCTGCAGTATTTTTACAGAGCTCGTTTTTGGCACAGTGTTTTGGGATTATAGCAAGATTCCTTTTAATCTTGGCGGAAGAATCAACTTGCTGTTTTGTTTCTTCTGGGGAATTGCAGCAGTAGTCTGGCTGAAGATCCTTTATCCGGTTTTTTCGGGATGGATTGAGAGGATTCCGGTAAAATGCGGAAAACTCCTGATTAAAATTTCGATTATCTTTATGGTTTGGAATATCCTTTTATCCGCAGCGGCATTGTATCGATATAATGACAGGCTGGTGCATCCGACTCCGGCGAACCGGCTGGAGCAGCGTTTGGATGAACGTTTTCCGGATGAGAGAATGCATCGGATCTATCCAAATGCAAAAAGAGGAAGATAAGAAAGAATTGCTAAAATTTTCTAGTTTAAGTTTTTGAATTCTCCATATAATAGGACTGTAACAAAAACAGAAGTGTTACAAAGAAGGGAGAGTATAAAAATGACAAGTAATTCATCAAACAGAACATCTGTACCAGAAGCAAAAGAAGCATTAAACAAATTTAAATACGAGGTAGCCAGCGAGCTTGGTGTGCCGTTAAAAGAAGGCTACAACGGTGATCTGACTTCCAGACAGAACGGAAGTGTCGGAGGTTATATGGTGAAAAAAATGATTGAGCAGCAGGAAAGACAGATGGCAGGCAAATAAGCTTCCGCCACGTTTGGAAAGCAGACAATCTGAAAATAAAAAGGCGCTTTGCAGGATGCAGGCGCTTTTTTATTTTTCAAATGATGAGATACGAAACTTTCTTGAGATTTTTTGATTTTCCTTGACACAAATATTCTACAAATGTAGAATAGAAAATAATAATACATTTGTAGATGCGGTTATTCCAAGTCAAATGGGAAAAAGCATATCAGGAGGTGAAGCTTGTGAAGAGACTTTCCGATGCTGAACAGGATATTATGATGTATATCTGGCAGAATCATCATGAAGTTACATCAGATGAAATTGTAGAGGGACTTCATTATCGCTGGAAAAAAACGTCTGTTCTTACATTTTTATCACGGCTGACAGAAAAAGAATATTTAAAATGCCGCAAAGATGGAAAGAAAAATTATTATGAACCTGCTGTTGCCTATGAAGCTTTTGCCAGAGAGGAAGGCAGAACGATCTTGGGAAAGTTATATCAGAATTCGGTCAAAAACTTTGTGGCGGCTTTATATGACGGTCAGGAGCTGGATCGAAAAGAATTGGAAGAATTAAAGCAATATTTAGTTTCTCTGGAAGATACTCCGGAAAAGAGCAGAAAGGAGCCAAGGTTATGGAAAAGAGACATAGAAAAATAAAGCGGCGCAGATTAATCCAGATTCTGTCGATTATCCTGGTATTTCTCATAGTAATCTGCATTGTTATGCTATTATGGGGGAAAAAAGAAAAGAAACAGCAGACGCCGGAAATTGTTTTAAAAGCATATTATAAAGCGCTGAATGAAAAGAACTATGAAGAAATGTATGATTTTTTGACAGAAGATGCCAGAGCAAAGATTGCGAAAGAGGAGTTTGTAAAGCGGAATCAGAATATTTATGAAGGAATTGAAGCGTCTAAGATTACAATCCATTTGACGAAAGAAGCAATCCGGTATGCCGATGACCAGAAGAGCGCTTCTGCTGAATATGAAACATCGATGCATACGATTGCCGGAGAGATTACATTTACAGCAAGTGCAGAATTTGTCAAAAACGATGAGAAAGATTATCGGATCAACTGGTCTTCCGAGATGATCTACCCGGAACTCCTGGATCAGTACAAATTAAGAGTGAATACAACGAAAGCAAAACGCGGAGAAATACTGGATCGGAATGGAATCGCTCTTGCGAAAAATGGAATAGTCACAAATGTAGGGCTTGTTCCGGGAAAAATGGGAGAAAATCGGCAGGCAGCAGAAGAGCAGCTGGCATCATTGCTTGGTATTTCAGCGGAATCGATCCGGAAGAAACTCGAGGCAGGCTGGGTAACAGAAGAATCTTTTGTACCGATAAAGGAAATTGCAAAAGGAAATACGGAGTTAGAAACAGCACTTTTAGGAATCCCGGGTGTGATGCTCAGTGATACAGAAGAAAGAGTATATCCTTTTGGTGCAGCAGCAGGACACTTAACAGGCTATGTGGCGTCAGTAAGTGCAGAAGATTTGGAAACGCTTTCCAAAGAGGGGTATCATTCCGGAAGTGTTATCGGGAAATCCGGATTGGAGAAAGCTTATGAATCCCGTCTTCGCCCGATAGACGGAGCAGAAATCCTGATTCTGAATGAGGAGGGAGAACAGGTAGGCATTATGGCACAGAAAAATCCTCAGGATGGAGAAACAATTACCGTGTCGATTGACAGCGCAGTGCAGCAGAACACATATGAACAATTTGCAGAAGATGAAGGCGCAGTAGTTGCTATGAATCCGAAAACAGGAGAAGTGCTGGCGCTTGTCAGTACACCGGGAATGGACCCGAATGAATTTGTGCTGGGAATGTCAGACGCTAGGTGGGAAGCTCTGAATCAAGATCCGATGATGCCCCTTACAAACCGTTATCATGCTGCATGGGTACCTGGTTCAACATTAAAGCCGATTGTAGGCGCCATTGGTGTGGAAAGTAACAGTCTGGATCCCAATGCAAATCTTGGAGATGTCGGGCTTTCCTGGCAGAAAGATGCAAGTTGGGGAAATTACTTTGTGACAACATTGACTGCTTATGGCGATCAGGTAACGCTGCAAAATGCGCTCGTATATTCTGATAATATTTATTTTGCGAGAGCAGCGCTTCAGATGGGAGAGGCTGCGCTGGTTGACGGATTGAAAAAATTCGGTTTTGGAGAAACAATGAAATTTGATCTGAAACTGACAGCATCCAGTTACAGTTCGAAAGAAACAATTGATAATGAAATTCAGTTGGCGGACAGTGGTTACGGTCAGGGAGAGATTCTTGTGAATCCGGTACATATAGCATCCATGTACTCTGCATTTGTAAATGACGGAAATATGATCCAACCGGTATTAATGACCGGAAAAACGCCGACTTACTGGAAAGAGCAGGTGATTTCGCCAAATACGGCAGAAATTATACGAAATGCTATGAAAGAAGTGATCGAGCGAGAGGACGGAACAGGTCATGCCATGAAAATCGACGGTCTTATGCTCTGCGGAAAAACCGGAACTGCTGAGACAAAGCAAAGTCAGGAAGAGAGCGGAGCAACAGAGTACGGCTGGTTTGCATGTTCAACTACAGAAGAGACAGAACGTCCGCTGGAAGTGATCGCAATGGTAAAAGACGTGCAGGCAAAGGGCGTGAGAGGATATGTTACGAAAAAAGTACGGAATATTTATTCGTCCTATTATCAGCTTCCATAATTGACTTTTTTGCATAAAATTCTTATAATAGCGTGAGAATGAAACGGAGGAAAGAACGTGAGAGTAATTTCAGGAAGTGCACGGAGGACCGTGTTAAAGACAGTAGAAGGAATGGATACAAGACCTACAACAGATCGGATTAAGGAACGCTGTTTAATATGATTTCGGAATATTTATGTGACAGCAGTTTTCTGGATCTATTTGCCGGAAGCGGCGCCATTGGAATTGAGGCCTTAAGCCGAGGTGCAAAAGAAGCAGTGTTTGTTGAGAGCAGCCCGAAAGCGGCCGAATGTATTCGAGAGAATTTAAAAAGGACATCTCTGACAGAACGAGGCTATGTAATGATTCAGGATGTGATCAGTGCGCTTGCAGCTTTAGATGGAAAAAAGCAGTTTGATTATATTTTTCTGGATCCGCCATACAGATGTGATTGGGAAAGAAAAGTTCTGGCTGAAATTGCAGACAGCAATCTTCTAAGTCCGGATGCGTTGATCATCGTGGAAGCAGCGAAAGAGACAGATTTGTCCTTTGCGGAAGAATACGGATACCAGATGATAAAAGAAAAAGTTTATAAGACAAATAAACATATTTTTCTGGAATTTATCAAGAATTGACATTGTTTTCTGCCGAAGAACATGCTAGAATATGAAAGATAGGAATATATTATCCTGTTATGATTGGAATTTCAAGTGTAGACTTTTGTGATACAAGTGAAATGAATGAACAAAGGAGAGTGTAGATTATGAGCAGCCGTATTGAGCAGATTATTGAAGAAATTGAAGAGTATATTGACAGCTGTAAATTTCAGCCGTTATCAACAACAAAGATTATTGTAAATAAAGATCAGATGGATGAACTGCTTCGTGAACTTAGAATGAAGACACCGGATGAGATTAAACGCTATCAGAAGATTATTGCTAACAAAGATGCGATCCTTGCAGATGCACAGGCAAAAGCAGACAGTATGTTAGAGCAGGCACAAGTACATACGAATGAACTTGTCAGCGAACATGAAATTATGCAGCAGGCATACGCACAGGCGAATGAAATTGTTATGGCAGCAACAGAGCAGGCACAGCAGATTCTTGATAATGCTACGAGTGATGCCAATGATATCCGCATTGGCGCAATTCAGTACACGAATGACCTTTTGGCCAATGCAGAGAATATTATTGGACACACGCTGGATAGCTATACAACAAAGTATGATGGTCTTGTGTCTTCTCTTCAGGAGTGTTATGAGACAGTGCACCGTAACCGTGAGGAGCTGGAGATTCCGGAACGCTCTTCAAATGGTTTGGAATCTGAATTCGGCAGTGTTTCAGAGGATATGATGTAAATAGAGCAAACAAAGCAGGCTGGTCACCAAAGCGGTGATCAGCTTTTCTATTAGATAAGGTACTATGCGAAGGCCGCTGCCGCGGATCATGCAGTTTGTCTGAGCAGCGGCACAGATTCCTCCGAAGGAGGTAAGAGCACACACGGCAGGAAAAAGAAACTCTGATGACGGAAACATTTTTGTTAAAAGTAAAATACCATTTGTCATTTCCAGAGCCGGAAGAAACAGTTTTACACATGGCGGAAGGATGCTGCTTTCTTGAAGGAGAGCAAGAAGAATAGAGAAAAGGATAATATATCCTCCGATATTTGTAATGGTTTCAAAGCTATCCATAATACAGGTATCCAAAAGATCAAATTTTATGGAACAGCTGCGAGGTGCTCTGGCTTGTGATTTTGGACTTTGGAAATTTCGCAGATGATATTTGTGATAATAAAACATTCTAAAAAATATACTTGTAAGAACCGGAGAGACCAGGAGAATAAACAGGCCGGGAATAACCAGATCTTTTCTTTGCAGTATATTGAAAAAAATGTAATTCATAATAAATCCGATACTCGTATTATTACAAAAAGAAAGTAAATAAGTTCCCTCTGCCTGTGTAATATGACCGGAACGGATAAGATCTGCCGTTGTTTTTGCCCCCATAGGGTATCCGCAGAGAAATCCTGTCAGTACGGCAAAGCTGCCTTCTTCGGATGTTCCAAAAAGCTGCCGGATGACTGGGCCGAAAAGGCGGGTTAAGTAAGAAAATGCATTGGTATGTATAAGCAGGTTAGAAATTAAGATAAAAGGAAGCAATGTAGGGAGTACAGTTTCAAACCAGAGGAGGAGTCCGGATCTGGCGCCGAGAAATACTGTTTCCGGACGGAGCAGCATACAGAAAAACAGCAGGACAAGAGAAATTTTCAAGACAGCAGGTTTCATGGAAGAAGCCCCTTTCAAAATGACGTTTTTAGTACTATATGGAATTGCCCAAGAACTTATGCCGAAAAACAGACCAGTAAAAGTGCATGAGAAATGGATTGACTGCATAACGTGGTAGAAAAGAAGAAAAGAGATTCGTGTATGGGACCGATATGGGTAAAACAAAGAACGCTGTGGAATTTGTTTTTGCTTATCTTGCTTTGCTCTTTTTTTGATGTGCTTGGCGTGCAGATGTTGGAAGAAAAGTGCCATGCCCGGTGGCCGAAGGAAATTACCGTCAGAAGCGATGCTTTTCGGGCACAGCAATTTCCGGAAAATGATCTTCCAAAGCTGTTTACATTTGCAAAGCCGGCAGAAGATGAAAAAAGGGCAAAAGCGGCTGCGGCAATTTTTCTGGAATATCATTGTGCGGGAAAGAGATCGGGAAGAGGGAAGAAAACAGAGATTTCACAGCTGATTGAGAAATGGGAGCAATTTCCCCAATGGAAATCCTTTTTAAAACAAATGGATTCTATCTGGGCGGATGTACAGTATTTTCCGATTTTGCAGAGGACAGGAGAAAAAGAATCTGTCACTTTTGAAAACAGTTGGATGGAAGAACGTACCTTTGGGGGAAAGCGCGGGCATGAAGGAACAGATTTGATGACTGCATTTGATGAACCGGGACGTTATCCTGCTGTTAGTATGACAGATGGTACGGTTCTGCATAAAGGATGGCTGCCCAAAGGTGGTTATCGAATCGGGATTCTCTCGCCTCACGGCGGCTATTTTTATTATGCACATTTGGATTCTTATGCAGAGATTGAAGAAGGAGATACGGTACAGGCCGGACAACTGATCGGTTTTGTCGGGAACAGCGGCTATGGTGTCGAAGGAACGAAGGGGAAATTTGCAACACATCTTCATGTTGGAATCTACCTGAATCCGGGTAAGGAAGAAATTAGTGTGAATCCTTATTGGATTCTGAAATATCTGGAACAGAGAAAATTAACATATACGTCAGGGTAGATTGTATGTTACAATAGAAAGAAGGTATGTTACTTGAGGAGGAAATCAGTATGAATTTACCGAAAGCATTTGAAGAGAAAATGAAACTGCTTCTAAAAGAAGAGTTTGAAGATTATATTGCATGTTACGAAGAACCACGTTTTTATGGACTGCGCGTAAATACCGCAAAGATTAGTGTAGAAGAATTCAAAAAGATCTGTCCTTTTGAAATTCATCCGATTCCGTGGATTGAGAATGGATTTTATTATGACGGCGATCAGATACAGCCGTCAAAACATCCGTATTATTACGCAGGGCTTTACTATCTGCAGGAACCAAGCGCCATGACTCCGGCAAATCGTCTTCCGGTCAGTCCGGGAGAACGGGTTTTGGACGTCTGTGCGGCTCCGGGAGGAAAGGCCACAGAGCTTGGAGCGAAACTTGCAGGGGACGGAGTGCTTGTTGCCAATGATATTAGTAATTCCAGAGCGAAAGGTCTTTTAAAGAATCTGGAAGTATTTGGTGTGAAAAATATGCTGGTACTCAGTGAAGAGCCCGGAAAGCTGATTGATTATTTTCCAGAATATTTTGATAAGATACTGATTGATGCACCGTGTTCCGGAGAAGGGATGTTTCGCAAAGATAAGAAAATGGTGAAGGCATGGGAAGAACATGGTCCTGAGTTTTTTGCGAAGCTTCAGAGAAGCATTATCACGCAGGCAGCACAAATGCTGCGTCCGGGTGGTATGATTTTATATTCTACTTGTACATTTGATGCAATGGAGAATGAAGGTACGATAGAATATCTGCTGACGCAGTATCCGGAATTCGAAATCTGTGAGATTGCTCCTTATGAACATTTTGTAAAAGGAATGCCGGAGACAACCATGTCCGGTAATCCGGAATTTGAAAAGACGGTTCGTATTTTTCCGCATAAAATGCACGGGGAAGGACATTTTCTTGCGCTGTTGAAAAAGAAGGGGACAAAAGAGCAGCAATCTCAGGGAAAGAAGAATAAAAAGCCAACAGCGATTCCGGAACCTCTGGAAATGTTTTTTAAGGATACCGAATGGAAGCTGGAAGGCGACCGGCTTGAAATTCACGGCGAGCGGGTATATTATATGCCGGAGCAGATTCCGGACGTGAGAGGACTGCGGTTTTTGCGGACAGGATTGTATCTTGGCGATTTGAAAAAGCAGCGTTTTGAACCAAGTCAGGCGCTGGCGATGGCATTTACGAAGGAGGAATACCATCATTGCATTTCTCTAAAAGCAGATGACGAGAGGGTAATTAAGTATCTGAAGGGAGAAACACTGGAAGTGGATGATCTTGTGACAGGAAAAGACAAGGGATGGCAGCTTGTACTGGTAGACGGATATCCGCTGGGATGGGGAAAACTGAGCAATGGAACACTTAAGAATAAATATCTGCCAGGCTGGAGATGGATGTCATCATGATGAGATTAGATAAATTTCTTTCAGAAATGGGCGTGGGAACGCGCAGCGAATTAAAAAAAGCAATCCGTGCCGGTGCAGTGCAGATTGACGGAAGAACAGCGTTAAGACCGGAAGAAAAAGTGGAACCAGAACAACAGGAAATTACTTATCAGGGAAAACAGATCGGTTATGTCCAATATGAATACTATATGTTAAATAAACCGGCTGGCGTGATTTCTGCAACGGAAGATGCAGCTGCCAGAACAGTGTTAGATCTTATTGGGACAAAAAAACGAAAAGATCTTTTTCCGGTGGGAAGACTTGATAAGGATACGGAAGGTCTTTTGCTGATCACAAATGACGGGGATCTGGCTCACCGTCTGCTGTCACCGAAAAAGCATGTAGATAAAGTTTATTTTGCACGGATCGCAGGCAGGGTTACAGAGGAAGACAAGGAAGCATTTGCACTTGGCGTAGACATCGGAGATGAGAAATTAACGCTTCCGGCAAAACTTCAGATCCTGTGTTCCGATGAAGTTTCAGAAATCGAGCTGACAATCCGGGAGGGAAGATTTCATCAGGTAAAACGAATGTTTGAGGCAGTCGGAAAAGAAGTAATCTATCTGAAACGCCTGTCTATGGGACAACTTGTTTTGGATGATTCACTTGCCGCGGGAGCTTACCGGGAACTTACAAAGGAGGAATTGAATTTATTATGCTAAACGAAATCGATGCAGTTTTATTCGATCTGGACGGGACGCTTCTGGACTCTATGTGGGTATGGGAGGATCTGGATCAGATTTATATTGAGAAATACCATTTGACGATCCCGGAAGATTTTTACACAAAAATGGAAGGAATGAGCTTTACCGAGACTGCCCGTTACTATCTGGAAACCTTTCCGCAGATTGATCGGACAATCGAGGAGCTGAAAGCAGAATGGAATGAGATTGCGATGGACTGTTATACGAAAGAAGTTGCAGCAAAGCCGGGGGCAGAGAATTTCCTGAGAGAGCTTCGGGAAAGGGGAATCCGCACTGCAATTGCCAGCAGTAATTCAAGAGAACTGATTGAAGCATCTTTAAAAGCGCATAAAATGGATCATCAGATTGAAGCGATCACAACAAGCTGTGAGGTAAATGCCGGAAAACCTGCGCCGGATGTATATTTAAAATCAGCCGAGAAGCTGGTGTTGTTCCGGAACGCTGCCTTGTTTTTGAAGATGTGCCAAATGGAATTCTGGCGGGAAAGAATGCCGGCATGAAAGTTTGTGCAGTTTATGACGAGTTTTCGGCTTGTCAGGATAAAAGGAAAAAAGAATTGGCGGATTACTACATCCGCAGTTATGATGAAATAAAAAATCAGACATACGAGGTATTATAAATGAGACAGGGATTTTTACCGGTCACGAGAGCAGATATGGAAGCACGCGGATGGGACCGGGTGGATTTTGTATATGTATCAGGAGATGCATATGTGGATCATCCATCTTTTGGGCATGCAATTATTACGAGAGTGCTGGAGTCCAGAGGGTATCGTGTTGGCATCATTGCACAGCCGGATTGGAAAAAGAAAGAAAGTATTGCTGTATTTGGAGAACCACGGCTTGGATTTTTAGTTTCTTCCGGGAATATGGATTCTATGGTTAACCATTATTCCGTATCAAAAAAGCGAAGAAAGACAGATGCTTATACACCGGGCGGTATTATGGGAAAACGTCCGGATTATGCAGCGGTTGTCTACGGTAATCTGATTCGCCAGACTTACAAGCATACTCCGATTATTCTCGGAGGAATCGAAGCGTCTCTTCGCCGGCTTGCCCACTATGATTACTGGTCAGACAAGTTAAAGCGTTCGATACTTTTGGACGCTCAGGCGGATTTGATTTCTTACGGAATGGGCGAACGCTCTATTATAGAAATTGCAGAAGCACTGGATGCCGGAATCGCTGTGCAGGATATCACTTATATTGACGGAACTGTTTGTAAAGTGAAAAGCAAAGATCTGATTTATGACGCGGAATATCTTCCGTCTTATGAAGAGCTTCAGGAAGATAAGATGAATTATGCGCGCAGTTTTTATCAGCAGTACAATAATACAGATCCATTTACCGGAAAGCGCCTTGCAGAGCCATATGGAGAGCATTTGTATGTAGTGCAGAATCCGCCGGCAAAGCCGCTGACACAGCAGGAAATGGATGATGTCTACAGTCTTCCGTATATGCGGACATACCATCCGGATTATGAGAAAGAAGGAGGCGTTCCGGCAATTTCAGAAGTGAAGTTTAGTCTGATCAGCAACCGGGGATGCTTCGGTTCCTGCAGCTTCTGTGCGCTGACATTTCATCAGGGAAGGATTATTCAGACAAGAAGTCATGAATCCCTTCTGCAAGAAGCAGAAATGTTCACAAAAGATCCGGAATTTAAAGGTTATATCCATGATGTAGGCGGACCTACAGCGAACTTCAGAGCGCCGGCATGTGATAAGCAGCTGACACATGGTGCATGCAGGCACAGACAATGTCTGTTCCCAACACCGTGTAAGCAGTTAAAAGCCGATCATAGTGATTACCTGAGTCTTTTGAAAAAACTTCGCGAGATTCCAAAAGTAAAGAAAGTCTTCATTCGTTCCGGTATCCGGTTTGATTATGTTCTTGCAGATCGTAATGACAGATTTTTAAAAGAATTATGTCAGTATCATGTCAGCGGTCAGCTGAAAGTTGCGCCGGAACATGTGTCAGATCAAGTGTTGGAATTGATGGGGAAACCAAAGAATTCCGTTTATCAGACTTTTGTAGAAAAATATTATGACATGAATAAAAAACTTGGCAAAGAGCAATATCTTGTGCCGTATCTGATGTCATCCCATCCGGGTTCGACTATGAAAGAGGCAGTGAAACTGGCGGAATATCTGAGAGGACTCGGCTATATGCCGGAACAGGTGCAGGATTTTTATCCGACGCCGTCAACGATTTCTACCTGTATGTATTATACAGGTGTGGATCCGCGTACAATGAAACCGGTTTACGTACCGAAAAATCCGCACGAAAAGGCGATGCAGCGGGCGTTAATCCAATATCGTGATCCGAAGAATTATGATTTGATTCTGGAAGCATTAAAAATGACGGGAAGAATGGATCTTGTAGGATTTGGTCCGAACTGCCTGATTCCACCGCGAAAGTTGGAACATACCGGAAGACAAAATGGAAAAAAAGCAACTTCTTATGCGAAAAGCAAAGCAGGAGCAAATCATTATAAAGAAAAAAATGCGAAGCGCAAACCAATTCGGAATGTGCATAAAAAGAAGGAACGATAGAAATGAAAATTGCAGTTGTAACAGGAGCATCTTCTGGGTTTGGACGCATTTTTGTGTCAGAACTCCAGAAATGCTGTAAAACATTAGATGAGATATGGGTAGTTGCAAGAAGAAAAGAACGCCTGATGGAACTTGCAGAAAAAGCATCAATTCCGATACGAGTGTTTGAAGCAGATCTTAGCAAAAAGAGTTGGGATCGGGAATTTGCAGAGTCTTTAAGATCAGAGAATCCAACCGTTCGAATTTTAATTAATTGTGCGGGATACGGAAAGACCGGGAATTGTGGAGAGCTTGGCGTGGATGAGCAGCTTGGCATGATCGATGTGAACTGCAGGGCTCTGACAAAAATGACATTGTTATGTATGCCCTATCTTGGAAGTTACGGAAGAATTATCCAGGTTTCTTCGGCAGCAGCATTTGCACCTCAGCCAGGATTTGCAGTTTACGCAGCGAGTAAAGCCTATGTACTCAGCTTTTCCAGAGCGCTTCGGGAAGAAGTGGCTCCAAAGGGGATTTCTGTCACAGCAGTCTGTCCGGGACCATCAGAAACGGAATTTTTTCTTCGAGCAGGGAAGGGGATTGATGGAATAAAAAAAAGAACAGCGATCGCGCCGGAGCGAATCGTCAGACAGGCGCTGGAAGATGCCAGAAAGAGACGTGATGTTTCTGTCTGCGGCATGCCAATGAAGGGCGCCCGGATTGCCTGTAAGCTCCTTCCGCATAGTGTGATTACGAAAGTGATGGCACGGTTCTGATATAGAGTTAGGATTTGCATAGAAAAGACACTCAGAAAACAAAAGAAGAGGTGAATATGAATATGAAAATATCAGGCGGCGAGGCTGGGTATATCAAATATAGAAAACGGGTACTTACTATCAAGCTTCTGTTAGAAGCTGGCATCATTGCGGGACTTTTGATACTTGGCTATACACAGACTGGTACAAGAAAAAATCTGCTGACAATCGTGGCGATTATCGGCTGCCTTCCGGCATCGAAGATTGCTGTATTATTATTGACAATTTTGCCGTACAAAACAGTTTCTAAAAATATCATCACTGATCTTGAAGAGAAAGTAGCATTGTTGACAAAAGTATATGATACGATACTGACAAGTACAGAGAAAATTTTACCAGTAGACTGTTTCGTTATTTCAGGCAATACGATTTGCGGTTATGCTTCCCACAAGAAAGCAGATCCTGCTTATACTGCAGACTTTATCAAACAAATATTAAAACAAAATGGCTATGAAGGGATTTCAGTAAAAATTTTCCGGGAATATCATGCATTTCTGACAAGGGCAGAAGGGATGAACAAAATTGCATCTGTGGAAAGAACCCAGGTAAAAGATTTGGAAAATGGACTCAAACAACTTCTGGTCAATATATCAATGTAAGGAAGAACAATATGCGGGAAATTATAATTTCTGCCAATGAGGCGGCGCAGAGAATGGATAAACTGCTATTTAAGTATTTGAATGAAGCGCCAAAGAGCTTTGTTTACAAAATGCTTCGCAAAAAAAATATCGTATTAAATGGAAAAAAAGCGGATGGCAGCGAAAAACTTTGTCCTGGAGACAGTATACGGCTGTATCTGGCGGAAGAAACACTGGAAAAGTTTTCAAAAGTACGGGTACAGCGGGTATCATCAAAACTTAATATTATCTATGAGGATAACAATATCATTCTGATTAATAAACCTGTCGGGATGCTTTCACAGAAGGCAAAGCCGGAGGATGTATCGGCAGTGGAACATCTGATTTCTTATCTGTTAGAAAAAGGGGAACTGACAGAAGAAACATTGCGAAGTTTCCGGCCTTCTGTCTGCAATCGGTTGGATCGAAATACGAGTGGTTTGCTTGCGGCCGGCAAAAGTCTTGCAGGGCTTCAGACATTAAGCGAACTGTTCCGGGATCGAAGTCTGAAAAAATATTATCGCTGTATCGTTTCCGGACAGGTAAGAGAAGGATGTCGAATTTCCGGATGGCTTACAAAAGATGCTAAAACGAATAAAGTAACTATTTCCAAAGAAAAAACAGCAGATGCTTCTAGAATTGAAACAGAATATTATCCGGTTAAGATTGGAACAGCTGCCACACTATTAGAAGTTCACCTTATTACAGGAAAAACGCATCAGATCAGGGCGCATCTGGCATCTCAGGGGCATCCGATTCTCGGAGATTTTAAATATGGAATTACAGGAGAAAATCAGAAATACCGGAAAGCGTATGGGATTCAGTCTCAATTACTGCATGCTTTTCGATTAGAATTTCCGGAAATTGACGGGCCGCTTTCTTATTTGAGCGGAAAGATTTTTACAGCAGATATTCCGGAAACTTTTCACAAGGTATGCAGGGGAGAGGGGCTGTAGATGAGTACATGGAATTCAAGAGGGCTTAGGGGATCAACACTGGAAGAATTTATTAATCGTACGAATGAATATTATCTCAGCAGGCATCTTGCGCTGATCCAGAAGATTCCAACGCCGATCACGCCTGTGAAGATTGATAAAACACAGCGTCATATCACGTTGGCGTATTTTGATCAGCGAAGTACGGTGGACTATATTGGAGCAGTTCAGGGGATACCGGTCTGTTTTGATGCGAAAGAATGTAATCAGGATACGTTTCCGATGCAAAACATTCATGAACATCAGGTTACATTTATGAGGGAATTTGAGGAACAGGGAGGAATTTCTTTTTTGATTATTTATTACAGTATGCGGGATGTTCTTTATTACATGCTATCGGGAAGTAAAAGAGTTCTGGGAACGTGCCAAGAACGGCGGGCGAAAGAGTATACGGTTTGAAGAACTTACAGATGCACACTTTATGAAAGAGCGAAAAGGATTTCTTGTTCCGTATCTGGATGCGATTCAAAATGATCTGGATGAGCGGGATACAGAACAGTAATATATCCGGCGGGGGGATAGCGACACAGATGATTTGCAGTTAAATTTACTGAAAAGACAAAAGGGGAGATTTGCATGGATCAGACATTACATACTCCGGAAGGAGTCAGAGACATTTATCAGAAAGAATGCAGAAAAAAATTGGAATTGGAGCGGAAACTTCATCAGGCAGCAGTTCTATATGGCTATCAGGATATACAGACACCGATGTTTGAATACGCAGATGTATTTCAGAAAGACATAGGAACCGTTCCGTCAAAAGAGCAGTATAAGTTTTTTGACCGGGAGGGAGAAATTCTGACGTTAAGACCGGATATGACACCGGCGATTGCAAGAGCAGCAGCCGGATTATATGAAACAGGAGACATGCCGCTAAGACTTTGTTGTTTTGGAGAAACTTTTGTGAACCATAGCAATCAGCAGAGGGGGCAGAACATTTCAGCGCAGCTGGATGCAGAGCTGATCGGAGTCGGAACAGCGGATGCAGATGTGGAAATGCTGGCAATGGCATTCGATTGTCTGAAAGAATCCGGCCTGAAACAATTCCATGTTACGCTTGGACATGTGGGATTTTGCCAGGGGTTAATGGAAGCAGCTTGTTTATCAGGGGAATCGGAACGGTTACTGAGGGAATATCTTCGGAATGGAAATGCCTCCGGAATCAAGATGCTTTTGAACCAGTCTAAGGTCGGAAATGAAATAAAAGAAGCATTTGAAAAACTTGAAGAATTGCATGGAACAGCAGAAATACTGAAAATTGCGCGCAAATATGCGCCGGTCGGAAAAGCTATGGAGGCTATTTCCAGATTGGAAAAAGTTTTCGAGCTTCTAAAACTTTACGGAATCGAAGAAATATCTTTTGATCTTCGTATGACCGGGAAGTATGGCTATTATACCGGAATGATCTTTCGAGCCGAAACCGGAGAAGTATCCGGAGATCTCATGCGGGGCGGACGGTATGACCATCTGCTTGAGAAATATGGAAAATCCCGCCCGGCTGTTGGATTTACCATAAATATAGATAGACTTTTGGAGGCGCTCGAAAAACAGGAAGTTTCTATGGACGGGGAAATGGATCGTACAATCGTATTATTTCTTCCGGAACGGCAGCAGGAGGCAATTGAACTTGTGCAGGAATTCCGCAGTTTGAAAAAGCAGACAGAACTCATTGGGAAACGGCCGGAATGTGCCCTGGAAGAATACTGCCGTTATGGACTTGAACATTTTGCCGGACGTCTGATTTATTTAAAAGAAGGAAAACTGATCGAAGTACACAATTTACTGACAAATGAACAGCAGACGATTACAGCAGAGGAAGAGTAACAGGAGAAGGAGATAAGAAAATGACATATAAGAGAATCATCCATGTATTTTTATTAAAGATGGGAGAGCGGTGAAATGGTTTGATAATCCGGAAATAGTCGATGAAGATCCCATTGCACTGGCCAAATTTTATAATCTGCACGGGGCAGATGAACTTCTTGTATTTGATCTTTCTGATGATGATGAAGAACATGATGATACAATCGATCTGATCAAGAAAATGAATCGGGCAATTCAGATTCCGACCATTGTGGGAGGAAATATCCGCAGAGCGGAAGATGTGAAAAAAATCCTGTATGCGGGAGCGAAAAGAGCTATTTTGAATCTTGCAAAATCTTCGGCAGTTGAATTGTTTGAGGAAGTATCTTTAAAATTTGGCAAAGAACGAATCGCAGTCTCTTTGAATGATTTTGATGCATTGTTTAAACAACAGCATTTGATTGAAGAATACTGCAGTGAAATTCTATTTATGCACAGACTCGATCTGGATTCTATTATTAATATTACGAAAAAACCGTGTATTGTATTGACTGATACGATGGATGAGGAAGAATTAATCCAGATTTTAAAAAGTCAGAGTGTTATGGGACTGTCTGGAAAATATGTCAGCAGCAGAGAAATGGACTTTGAAGGATTTAAAGAGAAATGTACAGAAAAGGAAATCAAAATGGCATCCTTTGAAAGTCAGATGGATTTTGCCGAGTTTCAGTTGAACAGTGAAGGACTGCTGCCGGTGATCGTACAGAATTATAAGACAGATGAAGTTCTAATGTTTGCTTATATGAATGAGGCTGCGTTTGATCAGACAATTAAAACCGGACGGATGACGTACTTCGATCCGAACAAAGAGCTTTTGTGGACAAAGGGAGAAGCAGACGGACATTTTCAGTTTGTAAAATCACTGATCATCGAATGTAATAAAGAAAGTCTTCTTGCAAAGGTAGATCCGGTAGGGCCGACCTGTCAAAGCGGGAATCCATCCTGCTTTCATCAGTCTATTGTAGGAAGCGATTATGATGAAACAAACCCACGCCAGGTTTTGGAACGGGTGTATGATACCATTCGTGACCGGAAAGAAAATCCAATCGAAGGTTCGTATACAAATTATTTGTTTGAAAAAGGCATTGATAAAATTTTGAAAAAAGTAGGCGAAGAATCTACAGAGCTGATTATTGCGGCGAAAAACCCAAATCCGGAAGAAATTAAATATGAGCTTTCAGATTTTCTCTATCATGCAATGGTGCTGATGGTGGAAAAGGGAGTTACCTGGGAAGAAGTTATCCGGGAATTGGCAGATCGTTAAAGTTATTGGTTAAGTTCGTATAAAGAAAAAAGAGAGGGCATATACTGCTGTAACGTGGTATATGCTCATTTTATATAAAGGGGGGAGCAGCATGAACGAAACAGAGAAACGCCGGCGGCAGCTTTTGCGTCAGGCAAGAGAGCTTTACCGGGATGCCGGCGAGACAATTCCGGCAATTCATCCGAGATACCGGGCTGCTTATGAGAGTATTTATGGTACTGATACAGAAGAAACGATCCAAGGTACATTTGGGATACGGGTAGTCATCTGTGTAATGATTTTTGCTGTGTTTGTGTTGACGGATTATAAGGGAACAACGATCTGTAATCTAAATAGTCAGGAAATTACAGAGCAGATTCAAATTCAGTCCCATATAGCTAACGTCATAAAGGAAAGTCAAAATCCATAGGGAAATTAATGTTTTTGTAATGTCTTTGTAGTAGATTTGCATTTTTTCTCTGCTATAATTGCACTCTATGATAGGAGAGTGCATATGAGAGTTTTGAGAAACCGCTTCCTTCTGTTTGGAGGCATCATATATTTGATATATTTAGCAGTATATATTTTATTACGAAGACCGCTGCCCGGACATATTGAAATAAGAGCATGGGTATCTGTTCTCTTACTTATTATCGCGATTGTTGGCGGGATGCTCTGGCTTTTGTCATTAATCCGGATAATTGCAGGGAAATTTACCAACATCGGCTGGAAACGATATGCCGTGAAAGGACTGGCAGTCATATGCAGTATGATAGTCATAAGCGGCGCGGTTATGTTCGGCAGGATACTTCTTTCAGAGATTCCGGATGAGACAATGAGTACCAGGGGAATACTCCTTGTCAGTGTTCAGGAATCAAAAGACTCTATGAGACTGTACTATTGCGAAGAAGTGAACATATTTTTGAGAAGGAAGCTTTCAGCAGAGGATTTTCGTCAGACGCAGCGCTAATCAATATTGATGTGCAGTAGTTTATATATTCTTTAGATTTTCTGCATAGTTCTTTTCTTGTGAAATGAAAAAAAAGAGACTATAATAATAAAACAGAACGAATACTAGCAGGAAAGGAAGACGTGCAGATGCTTCAGATACAACATATCTGTAAAGAATATAAAACGGGAAAGTTTATCCAAAAAGCTTTGGATGATGTGAGTCTGAATCTGAGAGAGAATGAATTTGTTGCAATTCTCGGGCCAAGCGGCTCTGGAAAAACGACATTACTTAACATTATCGGAGGTTTGGACCGGTATGACAGCGGAGACCTTGTCATCAATGGTATCTCTACGAAAAAATACAAAGATCGCGATTGGGATTCTTATCGGAATCACACGATCGGTTTCGTATTTCAAAGCTATAATCTGATTCCACATCAAAGTGTACTGGCGAATGTGGAATTAGCACTGACTATTTCCGGAATCGGAAAAGCAGAGAGAAGAGAACGAGCTAAGGCAGCGCTTGAAGAGGTTGGGCTTGGAGAACAGCTTCACAAAAAACCAAATCAAATGTCAGGAGGACAGATGCAGCGAGTCGCTATTGCAAGAGCGCTTGTCAATGATCCGGATATTCTTCTGGCAGATGAACCGACAGGAGCGCTTGACAGCGATACAAGCATACAGGTAATGGAGCTTTTGAAAAAGGTAGCAAAGGACCGTCTTGTTGTTATGGTAACGCATAATCCGGAATTAGCGGAAGACTATGCGACAAGGATTGTAACATTGCGTGATGGGAAGATCCGGTCAGACACAAATCCGTTTGAAGTGGATGAGAAAGAACAGGCTGTGCCGGAACATAAGAACATGGGAAGATCTTCCATGTCTTTTTTGACTGCATTGTCGCTTAGTTTTCATAATCTCCGGACAAAAAAAGCCAGAACACTTCTGACTTCTTTTGCAGGTTCGATCGGAATTATAGGGATTGCATTGATTCTGGCTTTATCAGCAGGTGTGGATGCATACATCAAATCTATTGAAGAAGATACCTTATCAGAATATCCGGTACAGATTCAAAGCACCGGAGTAGATGTTACTTCCATGATGATGATGGAATCGGATGGAGGAACAGAGGAGAAAAAGGAAAGCGAAATCAATGTCATCGATATGGTAACAAATATGTTTTCCAAAATGAACTCCAATGATTTAACTTCTCTGAAAGCCTATCTGGACAGCAGTAACAGCGGCATTGATAATTATGCGAAGTCCGTAGAGTATGGTTATGGAATCACTCCGCAGATATATCGCATACAGGGGGACTCTGTCCGGCAGGTACATCCGGATAAGTCGTTCTCATCTCTTGGACTTGGATCAGCTGCCGGCTCTAACAATTTAATGTCCGCGATGATGAGTACAAATGTGTTTTATGAAATGCCGGAATGTAAGGCTTTGTATGAGAAACAGTATGATGTGAAAGCCGGACGGTGGCCGGAAAAAGAGACGGAGTGTGTGCTTGTCCTTACCGGCAATGGAGATATCAGTGATTTTATGCTCTATACGCTTGGACTGCGCAACCCACTGGAATTGGATGAAATGATCCGGCAGTTCATAGAGGAAGAGCCGGTTGTGACACCTGAATTATCTAACAATTATTCTTATAATGAGATTCTTGGAACTACATTTAAACTTGTCAATGCAGCAGATTATTACCAGTACGACAGGGAATATCATGTCTGGAAGGACAAATCAAATGATGACGATTATATGAAGAAGATTGTGGAATCCGGAGAGAATCTGGAAATTGTCGGTATTGTACAGCCTTCTGATGATGCCAACAGCGCAATTCTTATGCCTGGAATCGCTTATCCTCACGGACTGGCTTTGCATGTAGCAGAAAATGCGGCAAACAGCCAGATTGTAAAAGAACAGCTTGCAGAGAAAGAGACAGATGTTTTTACAAAAAAAGCGTTTGGCGCTGAAGCGGAAGAAAAAACGCCTGATATAAATTCCCTATTTTCTGTTGACGAAAATGCATTGAAACAAGTCTTTGGATTCGATGAAAATGTATTATCGGGAGGGCTGGAGCGTGTCTTTAGACTTCCGGCGAATGGTGAAAACAGTAATCATACACTTGATTTGTCAGGCATGATAGATTTCAAAGATCTGTTAATCAAACTTCCGGATCATTCTCCGATTACAATGGATGAGATTCTTGAAAACCTTGATATTACAATAACACCGGAGCAGCTGAAACAAATGTCGATAACATTTTTGGAGGGGTATAAAGCATACGTTGCGGCGCATCCGGAAGCAGACTATTCTCAGCTTGGGGAGCAATTTCTGACATTCCTTCAGACCGCGGAAGCGAAACAGATTTTGGCAGAACATATTCAGAATATGATTGAATCCGGGGGAAGTATTACTGTATCAAAAGAACAGCTCCAGCAGCTTATCCGGGATGTCATGTCAGGATATGAGAAATATGCTCAGGAAAATCAACTGACAGATCCTGATAAGTTTGATGAATACTTGATCCAATATTTACAGACACCACAGGCGCAGCAGATTTTGAATGCGTGGGCAGAAGAGCATTTAAAGCCAAATGGAGATATTACTGTCTTACCAGAGCAATTGGAAGCTTTGACGAAAGATCTGGTAAACAGTTACAGCAGTTACGCAGCGGAAAATCATCTGCCTGATCCGGGACGGATGGAAGAGCATTTTCTTGCGTATTTAAGTACAGATCAGGCAAAAGAAGCATTGATGGCGGGAATTTCCGGTATGATTGATACCGGAAAGCTGGAATCTGTTATTTCATCTTCTTTGAAAGAATATATGGGAGAAGTAATGGAATCTTACAGTACAGGGCTTTCAGAAGTAATCCAAACACAGGCGGCAGCTGTTACGTCACAAATCATAGAACAGATTGCCGGAAGTATGAAATCAACGATAACACGTTCTATGAATCAGTTAAGCAGTATGATGGAGCAGGCAGTTACTATCGATGGAGAAGCTTTTCTGAATGCATTTCAGATGAAAATGACTGGCGAGGAGTTGGCAGAGCTTTTGCTCACAACGACTAAGGAAACTGCTGCATCTTATGAAAATAACTTGAAGCGTCTTGGATATGTGGAATTTGACGAACCGGTAACAGTTAGTATTTATCCAAAAGATTTTGAGAGTAAGGAAGAAGTTGTTCAGATTCTTAATACTTATAATCAGCGAATGGAAGATGCCGGAAAAGAAGAACAGGTCATTACCTATACTGATATGGTAGGAACATTGATGTCATCGGTAACAGATATTATTGATGTAATCAGCTATGTATTGATTGCCTTCGTAGCAATTTCTTTAATTGTATCTTCTATTATGATAGGTGTCATTACTTATATTAGCGTTCTGGAGCGGAAAAAAGAAATTGGAATCCTGCGTGCAATCGGAGCTTCCAAAAATAATATTTCTCAAGTATTTAATGCAGAGACATTTATTATCGGACTGTGTGCGGGAATCATTGGAATTGGGTTGACATTGCTTATGCTTATTCCCGGAAATGCACTCATTCATCATCTGGCAGGGACAGATGAGATTAATGCCGTACTTCCGGTAATTCCTGCTGTGATTCTGATTCTGTTAAGCGTGATTCTCACTTTGCTTGGAGGATTGCTGCCGTCCAGAAAAGCAGCGAAAAGCGATCCGGTAACAGCATTGCGGACAGAGTAATCATTTGAAACGATAACATCCTCATTGAAAAGTGCTAAAAGCGTCGGAGAATATTCTTTTTCAAAAGATTCCCGGCGGCTTTTAGCACTATTTCTGATCTACCTCATTCATGTAACGAATCAGGCGGAAAATCTGACTCGTATAGCCCCATTCATTATCGTAGAAACTAATCAGCTTGAAGAATTGAGAATTTACCTGGATTCCTTCCCGTGCATCAAAAATAGATGCATGTGAATCACCGATGAAATCGGAGGAAACAACCTCATCATCCATGTAATCAAGAATTCCAGACAAGTAGGTGTTGGATGCCTCTTTCATTTTTACACAGATATCTTCATAAGTCGTCTGTTTCTTTAAAGCAACGTTTAAATCTACAATGGAGACATCTGACGTTGGTACGCGGTAAGAGATACCGCTCATTTTGCCTTCCAGTGACGGAATTACAAGGGAGATTGCCTTTGCAGCTCCTGTGTTTCAAGTTCTCCCTGAAAACGACCAAAAACTGAATCGAAACGGATCATATATTCCATATATTTCAAATCGGCATTGCGGACATTGATGCCGCATAATGTAAATTCTTCCGGTTTACTAAGTGCGATTCGGAGTGCCACACGTCCGATACGTCCAAATCCATTGATTCCGATCATAATTGCCATATCAAATACCTCCTGTCAAAAACGTACTCCTTTGCAAATAATGTAATGCATTTCGAATACATTAAAAAAAATAATTATCTGTAAGTTATCGGAAGTATAGCATAATTGTTTGACAAAAGCTATAGTTGAACCATTAATTAATAATTTAACGCGTTAGTTAATTAACTTTCAAATAGTACATTGGACGATACTAATTTCACTCCTTTTATTTTATATTGACACAAATTATTAGTTAGTATATACTAACTAACGGATAATCTGACATTTTTACAAAAAGACAAAGCGGTCAGTGAAGAAATATCAAAAAGCAAAAAAGGAGTTTTATTTCATGAACAAAACTATTGACAAATTATTAATTAGCTCTATTATAATTATGACAGTGACTGGATTTACATTGAGTTTAGCCGGTGAGTTATTTATTATGATTATGCTGCATAAACTTTCAGCTGTTTTGTTTTTAGCGCTTAGTATCATGCATGCATTGCAATACCGGAGGAGAAAAATAAGAAAGAAGGAATTATCAAAATGATTACAACAGTTTTGTGGGATGTAGACGGTACATTGCTTGATTTTGCAGCCGCAGAGAAAGCAGCAATCCGAAAGCTTTTTGAAGAATATCACTTAGGAGAATGTACGGATGAGATGCTCCTGCGATATTCCGGAATTAATAAAACATATTGGGAACGGTTAGAGCGGGGAGAAATTACAAAAGCAGAAGTACTTGTCGGCAGATTTCAGGAATTTTTTGAACAGGAAGGCATCGATAGCGCAATTGCCTCGGAATTTAATCAGAAATATCAAATCTGTCTTGGAGATACGATTGTATATCATGACAATAGTTTTCAGATTGTAAAATCACTGCAGGGCAAAGTCAGACAGTATGTAGTATCAAACGGAACAATAATTGCTCAGACAAAGAAGTTAAATCGTTCTGGGCTGGGAGCTTTGATGGACGGTATTTTTTTATCAGAACAGATTGGCGCTGAAAAACCGAATTTAGAATTTTTCGACAAAGTGTTTGAATCCATTGGAGAGATTGACAGAAATCAGACAATAATCATTGGAGATTCATTAACAAGTGATATATGCGGTGGTAATCGCGCAGGGATTATTACATGTTGGTACAATCCTGAAAAGACAGAAAAAAGAGAACATGTCCATGTAGATTATGAAATTACAGATCTCCACGAAGTGTATCGGATTCTCTCATAAAGTGATTGAATAAAAATGCAGAACAGGATATAATAGCGCTAAGAGAATTTTTAGAATACGGTACAAATTTGGAGGAGAGATGGAACGAGAAAACTGGTGGGAACACAAAAAAGGACTTCTTTTAGCAATTATGGCGTTGGCATGGCCGACGTTATTGGAACAGTTTCTGCAGACGCTTGTGCAGTACATTGATTCTGCAATGGTTGGAAGAATTGGAGCAGAAGCAACCGCAACTGTGGGAATAAGTACAACCGTAACATGGCTTGTAAATGGTCCCCTTTTTGCAATGGGAATTGGGTTTATGGCATTCATTTCAAGAGAGATGGGCGCAAAATCCTATGAGAAAGTGAAAGAAGCATCTGTGCAATCGGTTGTAGTAACGATTGCAGCCGGTGTTGTTGTCGGAATTGTTACACTTGCAATCAGTCCGCTGCTTCCGATATGGATGGGGGCAGAGGAAGCGATCCGCAGAAATGCTTCAATTTATTTCGCAATCATATGCCTCCCGATGCTGTTTCGAAGTGCGATTATTATATTTGGAGCAGTATTAAGAGCAGTCGGAGACACAAAAACACCAATGTATGTGAATGTATGCATGAATCTTGTGAATATTGTAATGAACTATATTTTTATTTACGATTCCAGAGTCATTACAATTGGCAGTATGAAGATTAAGATGTTTGGATTCGGATATGGAGCGGTAGGAGCCGGAATTGGAACTGCGATTTCATTTATCGTAGGCGGTATTTTTATGACAGTTGCACTTTATAAAAATAAATATGTTTCACCGGCAGGATGCAAGATCCGTGCGGAAAAAGATATTTTGCAGCCAATTATCCGTATCGGATTTCCTGTAGCGATGGAGCGTATAGCAACTTGTCTTGGTCACGTTGTATTTGCTTCATTGGTAACAGGGCTGGGAACCGTTTCTTTTGCAGCACATTCCATTGCTTTGACAGTAGAACAGGCTTTTTACATTCCGGGATATGGGATGCAGACAGCTGCCGCTACGCTTGCAGGAAATTCCATTGGAGCAAAAGATCAGAAGCGGCTGCATGAGTTGACGAGAATGCTGATGGTAATTATCATAATCATTATGGCATTATCCGGAGCATTGCTTTTTGTACTGGCTGCTCCGCTTCTTGGAATCTTTACAAAAGATACGGAAGTAATCGCACTTGGAACGGTTGTTCTTCGCATGGTAGCAGTATCTGAGCCGCTATTTGGCGTATTGATCATTTTGGAAGGTATTTTTAACGGTGCAGGAGATACTGTAAAACCATTTTACTATGCACTTTTCAGTATGTGGGGCGTCAGAGTATTATTTACATATCTTTCTTTAAATGTATTTCATCTGGGATTATATGCAGTATGGGCATGTATGATTGCCAATAATGTTACACTCGCCACCTTCTTTATCATCAGATATTTTAGAGGAGAGTGGAATCCACTAAATAAAATCATTGAGAACGAATAGGAGATGAGAAGATTTATGAACTTTATATATCCGGCAGTAATCCGAAAAAAAGAAAACGGAGGTTACCATGCATTTTTTCCGGATCTGGCCTGCTGTGAAGCAGAGGGAGATTCCGTTGATGATGTAATTGATCGTGCAAATGAAGCTGCTGCCACATGGATCATGGCAGAATTCGAAGAAGAAGAACCGGAATTTCCACCGGTTTCAGATATGCATGATATCGTTTTACAGGAAGGGGATCTGGTAAGAAATATTTCTGTAAATTACCGATTCAGAGATGGATGGGATGAATAAAAAATAATATTATTATTTTAAGGAGGTTTTATCATGAAACAATTATGCGAAAAAGTAGCTATCGTAACAGGTGCGGGACAGGGCATCGGCAAAGGAATTGCACTGTGTCTGGCGAAACGAGGTGTGAAAGTAGTTGCAACCGGACGTCGTCTGGAGCCGATTGAGCAAACAATTGCAGAAATCAAAGCGCTTGGCGGTGATGGACTTGCAATGAGCTGTGATTCAGCAGATCGTGCCCGTGTGGAAGAGGTTGTGAAAACTACAGTAGAAACATTCGGAGCGATTGACGTGATTGTTAATAATGGTCAGGCAATTGTACCGTCAGCTCCGGTAGAAGAAACAACCCATGAAAGTATGGTAAAAGCATGGGAAAGTGGTGTGATCGGTTCTTTGAATTATATGCAGGCAGCATTTCCTTATATGAAAGAGCAGCACGAAGGAAGAATCATCAACTTTGCTTCTGCCACAGGAATGTTTGGAATTGCAGGTCAGTTAGCATATGGTTCTAACAAAGAAGCGCTTCGTGGATTAACAAAAATTGCCGCAAAAGAATGGGGTCAGTATGGCATTTGTGTCAATATCGTTCTTCCGGGCGCAGAATCTCCTGCTGCAAAAGCGTGGGCAGAAAAATTCCCTGAAGAATATGCAAAACAGGTAAATCTCAATCCAATGAAACGATTTGGTGATCCGGAAAATGATATTGCACCGGTGATTGCGTTTCTTGCCGGTCCGGATTCCTGCTATTTTTCAGGACAGAGCGTAATTGTAGACGGTGCAAACTCTATTATGCCATAGAATAATTAAAGTAAATTCTAAGTTAAGAATAGAGCGGAATTTTAGAAATCCCGCTCTATTTTTGTTTGCGCGCCATGGGCGCGCTCTAACGGGTGCAAGTCCCGAACATGCCCAGGTAGTGGGAAGTGTATAGCTGAACAGCAAGGGTGTCCATCGTGAGGTGGAATCTGAAGGAAGCTGTAGGCAAACCTCTGGTCCGACGGACAGAAATCGCATAGAAGGCTGGGTTCCGAGAGATAAGTTGGCAAAATACAACGAAGTCGGATTACT
>NZ_QRVX01000110.1:0-1930 GCF_003458885.1 Coprococcus sp. AF21-14LB
CGGGAGTTTGACAGTTGAATCATTGAAAATCACCTTGCAGGCCTTATAAAACCTGCATTTTTTATGTCAAATTTTATGTTTTTATATGTACTTGTTTGTAATAGTGTGATATACTAAAAGAAAAAAAGGATTTTTTATCATGTATATAGCAATCACAGGCAGCAAAAATAATAAAGATGTATATATTTATCGTTCCTTCCGCAAAGAAAACGGAAAAGCCTCTTCATGTATTTACAAAAAACTTGGGAAGTACAATGCTCTTTTGGAACAGTTCGATGGAAATGAAGACAAACTGATGACATGGGCAAAAGAACAGGCTACTAAGGAAACCGAACTTTATAAGCAGCATACCGGAAAAATTTCTGTAGAGTTTTCCAAAGCTGCAGCTATCCCTATGAATGAACGCCGTTCTTTCAATGTAGGTTATCTGTTCCTTCAGAAACTATGCACGCAGCTCCGTTTAGATAAAGTCTGCCGGACCATTAAAAGCAGGCATAAATTTAAATATGATCTGAATGCAATACTCACAGATCTTGTTTATGCGAGGATTCTTTCCCCTGCCAGCAAACTGGCTAGCTACGAGTACTGCCAGTCTTTGTTAGAACCGCCTAAATACAGTCTCCAAGACGTTTATCGTTCTCTTTCTGTGATTGCAGGGGAGTCTGATTTCATACAAAGTGAGCTATATAAAAACTCAAACTTCATTCATCCACGAAATAACAGAATCCTTTATTATGACTGTACGAATTATTACTTTGAAATTGAAGAGGAAGATGATTTCCGGCGTTACGGAAAAAGCAAAGAAAACCGTCCTAATCCAATCGTAACTATGGGATTATTTATGGACGCAGACGGTATTCCCCTTGCCTTTGATATTTTCCCTGGAAACCAGAATGAGCAGACAACCCTGAAGCCTTTAGAATCCAAAATTCTTCAGGATTTTAACTGCAGTGAATTCATATACTGTTCTGATTCCGGACTTGGCAGTTCAAGTAACCGAAGATTCAATTCTTTAGGAAATCGGGCTTATATCATCACGCATTCTCTGAAAAAAATGAAAAAGGAAGATCGTGAGATTGCTCTGAACCCGACTCAGTTCCGCAGAATTGGATCCGATCAATTTATAGATATCCGTAAACTAGACGAATCGGATGAAGAGGTTTATAACACAATCTACTACAAGGAAGTGCCTGTTATTACAGGTGACATGGATGAGACTTTAGTTGTCACCTATTCCCCTAAGTACAAAGCCTACCAAAGAAAAATCCGTGCCCTGCAGATTGAACGGGCTAAAAGGATAATCACAGCACCTGGACGCAAAAGAAAAGGGAAAAACCAAAACGATCCTATGCGCTTCGTAAAAAAGACTTCCGTTACTACTGATGGTGAGATTGCCGAAAAACAAGTTTATGATCTTGATGAAGAACAAATCCAAAAAGAAGAATTGTATGATGGTTTTTATGCAGTTATCACAAATCTGGAAGGAGATATTTCAGAGATCATAAGGATCAATAGGCAGCGTTGGGAAATCGAAGAAAACTTTCGGATCATGAAAACAGAATTCGAAGCAAGACCTATATATGTCAGAAGAGAAGACCGGATAAAAGCCCATTTCATGACCTGCTATATCAGCCTTCTGCTCTATCGTTTACTGGAAAAGGAACTTGGAAATATTTATACAGCTGATCAGATATTGAAAACATTACGCTCAATGCAAATGACACTGCTAAACACAGCGAGTGGATATATCCCCTCTTATACAAGAACCGAATTAACCGATGCATTACATAAAACATTTGATTTTAGAACGGATTATGAATTCATTACCAAAACAGATATGCGAACTCTTATCAAAGATACAAAGCAACTAAAATCAAAACTGAAATAATATAGTACATATCGCTGCAAAAAGAAAAACGGCTACAGTGCC